>DASXHY010000025.1:0-3258 GCA_036488095.1 Verrucomicrobiia bacterium
ATGCCGGACATTGTCCTCACCACGCTCAACGCGAAATATATTCATGCCGCGTTCGGGTTACGCTACCTGATGGCCAACCTCGGCGCGCTCCAATCGCGCGCGTGCCTCGCGGAGTTCGATATCAACCAGCGTCCGGTCGACATCGCCGAACAACTGCTCGCCCGCAACCCGCGCATTATCGGATTCGGAATTTACATCTGGAACATCGCGCAAACCACCGAAGTCGTCGCCGCCATCAAACGGGTCCGGCCGGATATGATTGTCGTGCTCGGCGGGCCGGAAGTGAGTTATGAGACCGAGGGACAAAAAATCGTTGAACTGGCTGATCACGTCATCACCGGCGAAGGAGATTTGAAGTTTGCGGAAATCTGCGGAACACTGTTGGCGCCGGCCAACTCCCGCCCCGCCCCGCCCAAAATCATCGCCGCGGAACTGCCGGAATTTTCGCGCCTCGCGCTGCCTTACGATCTCTACACCGACGACGACATCGCGCACCGGATTATTTACGTCGAGGCCTCGCGCGGCTGCCCGTTCACGTGCGAATTCTGCCTGTCATCGCTGGATATTCCCGTGCGGCAGATTCCCCTGCCCGTTTTGCTTGGCCAATTGCAGCGGCTGCTGGAGCGCGGCGTGAAACAATTCAAATTTGTCGACCGCACCTTCAATCTGAACGTGAACGTGAGCAAGGCGATCCTGGAATTTTTCCGCGAACGCTGGCAGCCGGGCCATTTTTTCCATTTCGAAATGGTGCCCGACCGTCTGCCCGAGGCCTTGCGCGAAGTGATCGCCACTTTTCCCGCCGGCGCGCTCCAATTTGAAGTCGGCGTCCAGACGTTCAACGAAGACGTCGGCGCCCTCATCAAGCGGCGCCAAAATTACGAGCGGCTCGAAGACAACTTCCGTTTTCTGCGAAATGAAACCGGCGTGCATATCCATGCGGACCTGATCGTCGGCCTGCCGGGTGAGAGCGTGGAAAGTTTCGCCGCCGGGTTCGACCGGCTCGTGGCGCTCGGGCCGCAGGAAATCCAGGTCGGCATTCTTAAGCGGTTGCGCGGCACGCCCATCGCGCGGCATGACGCCGATTGGCAAATGATTTACAATCCGCATCCGCCTTACGAGATTCTGCAAAATAAACTCATCGATTTCGCCACGATGCAAAAGCTGCGCCGCTTTGCCCGCTACTGGGGCATGGTCGGCAACAGCGGCAATTTCATCGAGAGCACTCCGCTCATCTGGAGCGCCGGCTCCCCATTCCACGCCTTCATGCGTTGGAGCGAATGGCTGCACGCGAAGACAAAGCGGACCGACGCCATCGCCCTCTTGCGCCTGATGGAACTGTTGTTTGAATTTTTGACCGTGGAGGCGAAGCAGGACGCGCCGCAAGTCGCCGAAAAAATGTGGAACGATTACCGTCGCGGCGGTCGCCATGATAAACCAGGCTTTTTGAAGGATTATCTTCCTGCCGAAACCGCGCAGCCGCACCGCAAAAGCTCGGCGTCTTTGCCCAAACGCCAGGCGCGGCATTTGGTATGATTATTTGTGCGCGTTCGCGGCCTCAACCATTTGGTCGAACGCTTCCTTGCCTCCGAAATAATTGTAATTGACCGGCCCCAGCTTCGGAATCAACTCGTTCAATTTGGCCCACTGTTCAGCCTGGTAGGCGTACCAGACATAATTATGATAATAGCCGATGTCGTCGGGATTCAGTTCAAAGTACCGATCATACGCCGCCTGTATGTCCGCCCAGACCTCCGGCTGTTTCCAATAGTCCATCTGTGCCTGGCCTTCGTTTCTCGAATCAATAGAGATGTGAGCATCCACCAAAGTCAATGGGACTTGGCCTCCCCATTTCGTGTTTTGAACGCACTCCCTGCCGAAGGCCAGCTCCTCCGCATCCGACCCGTACCATTTTGGTTCCAGGTAATATAACTTTTTGGAGCAGGCGGTATAATCGTTCGTATTCGCCTCCATCGCGCGATTGAACCACAACTCCATCTGGTCACGGTCGCCCTGCCCGAGCGCCACAGACAACATCTCGTCAGCAATTTCCGATTCTTTGGGATTCAATTTCCACGCATGTTCCAGCGCGTCGCGAGCGATGGCGAGGTCGTTGGTAAAACCGGCCCAACCTTCGGCGGTGACGGTATCGCCACTGCCGCTGCCCCGAGCATCCCACGCCGCATCAATGTAATAGTGGCCCTTCAAAAGCCAGGTCGTGTCGGCATTCGGCCAATTTTTAAATAACGGCTTTTCGACGATATCGTACATCTTCGCATGATTGAAAGTGTTGCCACTGGTCATATGTAAAGCGAGTGCCGCGGCTTCGTAGGCGTCCCGTGCCGGCATCGTGTCATCTCTCAACGCGTCCTCCATCCTCCCGTACACGTTCCACAGCATTTCCATCAACTCAGGGTGCGTGGAGGCGTTTGTGCCGTAAGTGTGGTAAATCTGCTGCAGCGCGCGCGCCGCCGCGTAAAATTTCCGTATCGGCGGATACGAACTGCTGTTGAGGTCGCGCGCAGTTTTGCAAAACGCCGTCTCGAACGCCTCCTTGCTGCTGCTCTGCGGCATGGAAAATTTGATATACAGATAATTGACCAGTGGATCCGTGCAGCCGGCATTCACCGCCGTGGCGGCGTTGGTTGAAATAACATCAACCACCGATTCGCCGGCATTCGTTTCCTGGGATAGGATTTGCGCGAACCCGGTCAGGCATCGGCGGGCTTGGTTGTCCCAGGCGAAATTGGAGAAGCCGGCGTGGTTGTAGGCCTCGACGGTAGTTTTAAGGTTCCAGGCCAGACGCTGCTTTTTCGTCTTCTCCGAAACAACCGAACTGCTCTTGTTACACGCCGTTCCCAAGGCGGCCAAAAGTAAAAGCGCCATTGACAGTACAAACCCACCGATGATCGTCACGCTTTTTTGGGTCATAGAAATAGCCTACCCCAAACCCTTGGCCCCGGGCAACTTTCGAAATCGGAACTTTGGAAAAACTTGAAGTTCCGGCACGACAGAGTACTATCACGGCATGAAATTTTTTGCCGCGATCGTTGCGTATGTGCTGATTGGCCTGGTTTTGGGCACCGGAATTTACGAGGCCGTGAAGGGCCATCTTTGGATGCTGGCGGTCGTGGTCCTCTTGTACGTCCTGGCTTTTGCCAAGCTCGGCTGCCTGCCTTCCAGCAAATCACACTGACGCAAGGCGCTCAGTCGCGGCCACGGCCAAGGAAAAATCCAAACACGCATCCCGCCACTGCTGCG
>DASXHY010000062.1:0-1670 GCA_036488095.1 Verrucomicrobiia bacterium
TCGGCCTGGCCTCACCCGCTCTAAGAGCCCAACAGAAAAAAACTCTGGAAGTTTATTTCATCGACGTCGAAGGCGGTCAATCCACTCTGTTCGTTTCGCCCACCGGACAATCCTTGCTGGTCGACACGGGCTGGGCGGGCGCCCGCGACTCCGGACGCATCGTCAGCGTCGCGAAAAGCGCCGGCGTCAGCCAGATCGATTATCTGGTGCTCACCCACTATCACGGCGACCACGCAGGCGGGGTCGTCGATCTCGCCAAGTCCATCCCGATTAAAAATTTCGTAGATCACGGTCCGGCCGCGGAAGAGACCCTGAACGTTCCGCAAAATTACGCCGCATATCTTACGGTGCGCGGAGAGGGCAAGCACATTCAGGTCAAGCCCGGAGATAAAATTCCGGTCCCCGGCCTCGACGTTCAAGTAATTTCGGCTGCGGCTGAAACAATCTCAAAAGCGCTGCCGGGCGCAGGCGCTGCGAATCCCGACTGCGCCGGCTTCGTTCCCAAGGACGAGATGAAAGAGACTCTCGTCGGTGGCGAGAACAAGCAGTCCGTCGGCATGGTGATTTCCCTCGGAAAATTCCGCATCGCCGATTTTGGCGATTTGACCTGGAACAAGGAGCACGACCTCGCCTGCCCGAAAAATCTGATCGGAACGATCGATGCATACGTGGTCTCGCATCATGGGCAGGACATTTCCAGCCTGCCGATGCTGATACACGCAATGCGCCCCCGCGTTGCCGTGATGGACAATGGAGCAAATAAGGGCGGAGCCGTGGCCACTTTCGAGACGTTGAAGTCATCGCCAGGCCTGGAAGATCTTTGGCAGTTACATTTTGCCGAAGGCGCCGGGGACCATAACATGCCGGAAAAATTCATCGCCAACCAGGGAACGGGCGGAACGGCACAAACCGGTGTCCCGAATGAAGGCCCCGTGTATTACGTCCAGCTGACCGCGCGTCCCGATGGCAGTTTCAGCGTAAAAAACAGCCGCAACGGTTTCCAGAAAGATTATCCCGCTAACCGTTAAAGCCGCGCATTTCAAAGGCGGGGCGATTGCAATTTCGCCTCGCCCTCCTCACCATGAATTCAAATACCCGCATAAACACAGTCGATTTGCATCACGCAGCCCCGCCGATTCGCCAGAAACGAAATTAAATGTTATCCTTAGGTATGAGCAACGCATACCGCATCGTATTTGCATGCCCCAAAGGCGGGCACAATATTAATTTCCAACGAAAATGTTCCGAGCCGGCTCTCTCTGAAAATGAAGCCATGAAAATCTTCGGCGAGGAAAAAATTGCCTGCGAAAGCCCGAGGTGCGGGTGGACAGGCAAAGCGTCAACCACACGGCTGTTGCGAATCCTCCCCTTCGATTGGATTTTTTCACCAGCACGGTAGCTGGTACTCGCCACTAATTCCGGTCGGTTTTATGCCCGATATCATTAGGTTGCGCCTGTTACACATGCTAAAATAGGCTTGAAATTGTTGCTCTTGTAAACCTTTAGATTTTTGAAGGCCTGCAAGTCCACACTTGCGGGCCATTTTTTTTGGCCCGATCCGGCAAAATGGCGGCCGCTGCCCAGAAACGCCAGGCGCGATTCACGCGAGGAGGCACCTTGAAAGCTCTCGAAGAAGGCGCATACATCAAGCATTTTCAGTACGGCTTGGG
>DASXHY010000065.1:0-5368 GCA_036488095.1 Verrucomicrobiia bacterium
TCCCAGTAGGAGGAAGGGATGATTGCACCGCCAATTACTAACGAATTTCCGAGCGAGTGTCGCGCCCCTTCACGCCATCCCATTTATTACTCATTAGCCGCTGCCAAACAATGGTTTACAACCTCATGCGTAACACCCTCCGTAGGAGCGGCATATTTGAACACACAACGCCCAGAGTCGGAATATGCCGCTCCTACGGAGCTTGGAAATCAGTTCACGGCCGTGCTACAAATATGCCGTGCCTAACGGCACTCAGCTTCGGGCGACTTTCCAGTCGCCCGTCTCATCCGATTTGCGCTTCCTCCTTGCGCGGTTCGTCGCCGGGCGGCAACATAATCAACCGAATGCTTACACTTTCAGGTATCAGTAAAGCCTACGGCGGACGCGTCCTGTTCGAGGACGTGACGCTGCAGATTAATCGCGGCGACCGCATCGGCCTGGTCGGGCCGAACGGCGCGGGGAAATCCACGCTCTTTTCCCTCGTGCTCGGCGAGGAGCAGGCGGATGACGGTGAAGTCATCCTCGAACGCGGCATTTCCCTCGACCATTTGCCGCAGGAAAGCGCGCCGGTCGGCGATGAAACCGTCATCGAAATTGCCACCGCCATCACGCCGGAATTCACCAAGCTGCGGCGCAT
Organism: Verrucomicrobiia bacterium; assembly: GCA_036488095.1. Taxonomy (GTDB): domain Bacteria; phylum Verrucomicrobiota; class Verrucomicrobiia; order Limisphaerales; family DASXHY01; genus DASXHY01. Next base: position 638 of record DASXHY010000065.1, read on the forward strand.
CATTCATGCGTGGGACATGGATCATCCGGTCGAGGCGCTGCATCCGGAAGAGATTCACGACAACGTCCACGATCGCTTTCACGAACTGGGCGGTTACCAGATTGAAGCCAAGGCCAAGCAGATTCTGGCGGGCCTGAGCTTCCGCGAAAAAGATTTCGACCGGCCCGCGCGAGAGATGAGCGGCGGTTGGGTGATGCGCGCGCATCTGGCGCGGTTGCTGGCGCGCGAGCCGGATTTGCTGTTGCTCGACGAGCCGACGAACCATCTCGATCTCGAGGCGTTGCTCTGGTTCCAGGAGTATTTGAAAAATTATCCGGGTTCGATTCTCGTCATCTCGCACGATCGCGAGTTCCTGAATCAACTGGTCGGCAGCATCGTGGAAATTCGCCAGAGCAAATTGATCCGGTATCGCGGCAATTACGACGAATACCTTGTCCAGCGCGAGGCGGCGGAGGTGCAACTGCTGGCGGCGTACAAAAATCAGCAGCGCGAAATCGCCAGCCTGATGGAATTCGCGAATCGTTTCCGTGCGAAGGCGTCCAAGGCGTCGCAGGCGCAAAGCAAGCTCAAGCAGATTGAGCGCATGGAGAAGATTGAAGCGCCGAGCGGTGATGACAAAAAGGTGAGTTTTTCTTTTCCGCAACCTCAGCGCAGCGGCCAGCGGGTGATTCGTTTGCAAAACATTCGGTTCGCCTATCCCCGGAGCGCCGGCGTCCCGCCGGCAAGTTCCGCGAATGACCCGACTGGCCGGCGAGACGCCGGCGCTCCGAGCGAGAACCTCATCTATGAAAATATGAGCTTCGAGGCCGAGCGTGGGCAGCGCACTGTGCTCGTTGGGCCGAACGGCGCGGGAAAATCGACGTTGCTGAAAATTCTCGGCGGCGTGCTCGAACCGCAGCAAGGCACGCGCGAGCTGGGGCACAATGTGAAGGCCGGTTATTACTCGCAGTATCGCGTGGACATGCTGGACCTCAGCCGCACGGTGCTCGAGGAGGCGCTGGATACGCCGTCGCGTGTGACGGAGCAATTCGTGCGCACGCTGCTCGGCAGTTTTCTTTTTATCGGCGATGACGTGTTCAAGAAGGTAAATGTGTTGAGCGGTGGCGAGAAAAGCCGGCTCGCGCTGGTGAAGCTGTTGTTGGACCCGCCGAATCTTTTGCTCATGGACGAGCCGACGACGCATTTGGACATGTCGAGCATCGACGCGTTGCTGTACGCGCTGGACCAGTTCGAGGGCACTCTGGTCTTCATCAGCCACGATGTATATTTCATCCGCGCGCTCGCGAACCACGTCGTCCACGTGAATGCCGGCCGCCTTACGCATTATCCCGGAGGGTACCAGTACTATTTGGACAAGACCAAAGCGACGTCGGCGCGGGCGGCGTTGACATCGACGGGCGGGAATACGGATTCGGCCGTCCGTGCCCGCACCGATAAACCGTCCGGGCCGCCCGTAGACCGCAAAGCGCAAAAACGTTTGGAGGCGGAGCAACGGCAGGCGCGGTCGCGGGTGCGGAAGGAACAGCAGCAAAAAGTGCATCGGCTCGAAAAGCAGATCCAGGATTTGGAGAAGCGCCAGGGCGAAATCACGGCGGAATTGGAAAAGCCGGAGACCTACCAGGGCGGGAAGGCGATGGATTTGAACCGCGAATTCCGCCACAACGCGGACGAGATTGCGCGGTTGACGCCGGATTGGGAAAAGGCCGCGTCGGAATTGACGGCGTCGGAGTCGGCGTGAATTGCAAAATGACGAATGACGAATGGCGAATGGGGCTAAAATACCGGTTGGGCAGATAACGCCCATTCGTCATTTTCGCCACGCGCTCCACGGAGCAATTAAGTTTGCAACGGCCGCCCAAGTTGTTGCATGATGCTATGACGTTGGCAGGCCGCAGGTTGGGCTCAGAAGCAACTGAAAGTTTACGCCATGGCTCAAGCAAAGAAACGCGAAGTCAAATCGACTGACGGGAAAACCCGGATTCTACTGGTAGATGACCATGCGGTGGTTCGCTTCGGAATCGCCCAACTCATTAACCGCCAGCCGGACATGACCGTTTGCGGCGAGCAAGAAGACGCTTCCAAGGCGATGGGAGCAATCGAAACGCTCAAGCCCGACCTGATCATCGCGGACATTTCCCTGAAAGACAGCAGCGGGCTGGAATTGGTGCGCAATATCAAGGCGCAATCCCCCAAGTTGCCCGTTTTGATTGTCAGCGCGCATGATGAATCCATTTATGCGGAAATCGCTTTCCGGGCGGGTGCGCTCGGTTATTTGATGAAGGAAGAGGCGCTGGAAAAAGTCATCATGGCGGTTCGGCGCGTGCTCAGCGGGGCGATTTATGTGAGCGATTCGCTGGCGGCGAAAATGTTGCAGCAGCAAATCCGCGGTCAGAGCAACATCAACGAATCGCCGGTAAAAAGCCTCAGCGACCGCGAACTGGAAGTGTTTCAATTGATTGGCCAGTGGAAGACCACGCGCGAAATTGCCGAGGAATTGCATCTCAGCGTCAAGACTATTGAGTATTACCGCGAACAGATTAAGCGGAAGCTGGACCTGAAAAACGCGGCGGAGTTGACGCAGCGGGCGACGTCGTGGGTGGGGCGCGGCGAGGCGGCGCGTTGATCAGTTTCTTTGTTCTATCGGTTCGATTCCGTCGGGACTCCCTTGGTTGGTGTTAGGGACGCTCCCCGGGGGCACGAAGCGACTTTGCCCTGATTGCGAAGAAGTTTTTCTGGTGTTCAAATGGTTTGCGAAGACGAACCTGAACCACCATGAAGTTGAGAACCACTTGTAACTGGCGTAAAGCGTCCGCGGCTTTGCTGTGGGCATTCGCGTCATTACTGTGCAGCCAGACCCTGATGGCCCAAAGCACATTCTGCTGGGCAATCGTGGCAAAGCACGACCTCACCCTGAATGGCGGCGCACTGGTGGACAGCTTCGATTCTCAGGACCCGAACCAAAGCACCGGCTGCCAATACGACGCCGCCAAGAGACAGGATGGCGGCAATATTGCGAGTCTCTCAGCTTCGGTGGGCGCGGTCACTGACAGCGGAAACACCACGGTATACGGGCGCGCGGCAACGACTCCGGGAGGCAGCATAACTCTCAACGGGAAATCTTCGATAGGCAGCCTGGCCTGGGTGAATGGCGGCAACTCGGGCATTCAGCCGGGGTGGTATTCAAATAATCTGCCGGCAATCTCCATTCCCGATGCGACTCTGCCGGGCGGGACGTTTTCGTCACTCAAAAAAGTCGGCGGGACAGTGGGTGGCACCAGTTACACATACGTGATCACCACTGGCAACTATCAAGGCTCGGCCAATTTCAGTCTCAGCGGCAACGCTTATATCAACGGCGATGTGGTTCTGTACTTTCCGAGTGGCTTCCAAATCTCAGGGCAAGGTTACATCTACGTTTCGCCGGGCTCAAAGCTGACGATTTATCTCGGAGGCCAGACCACGCTTTCCGGGGGTGCGATTATCAACGGCTCCGGCTATGCCGCGAATTGCTCACTGATCGGACTGCCATCATGCTCCAGCATTCAATACAGCGGCAACTCGAGCTTTATCGGAACGGTCTACGCACCGGAAGCTGCTTTCCAAATGTCCGGCGGCGGTTCCACGACCATTAATTTTGCCGGCGCGGTCGTCGCCAATTCGGTCGTTATCAGTGGCGGTTATCAATTCCACTATGACGAAAGCCTTTGTGGATGTGCCGCCCCCGGGATAGTGATTCCGGCGATGAGCCTGACCAATTGTCCGGGTATGACCGCGACGTTCAGCGTCGGCGCGACCGGCAAGGGTTTAACCTATCAGTGGTTTAAAGGCTCAACCTCGTTGCCGGCCCAGACCAACAGCAGTTTGATCATCAGCAACACGACCGCGAATGACTCCGGGACATACACGGTGATTGTGACCGGCGCGTGCGGCATGCAGGCGACCAACAGCGCGACGCTCACGGTGAACGCGAATACTATAATCACGATGCCACCGGTGAACACGACGGTTTGTTCGGGCGCCACGGCGAATTTCAGCGTAAACGCGAGTGGCACGGGCTTGGCCTATCAATGGTATGGCAGCACCGGCCCGTTGATCGGCCAGACCAATAGCACTTTGAGCCTGCCGGGCGTGAGCGTGGCCAATGCAGGGATTTACAGCGTGGTCGTCAGCGGCGCGTGCGGGCTGCCGGTGACAAACAGCGCGATGCTCACGGTCAATCAAAGTGTGACCATCACCACGCCGCCCGCAGACACCGCGGCCTGCCTGAACGGCACGGCGTTTTTCAGCGTTGCTGCCAGCGGGACGCGCCTGGGCTATCAATGGTATCATGGCGCGACCCTGTTGTCCGGCCAAACCAATGCGTCTTTGACCGTGGCCAATGTCGGTCCGAACGATGCGGGAACTTACAGTGTCGTGGTCAGCGATACCTGCGGCAATGTTGTGACCAACAGTGCGATGCTGGCGCTGAATGCAAACGTTTTGATCGCAACTCCTCCGTCGAACGCGACGAATTGCCCCGGCACGTCCGCCCATTTCAGCGTGAACGCCAGCGGGACCGGCTTGGGTTATCAATGGTATAAGGGCGCGAATCTGCTGCAGGGGCAAACGAGCAGCACCTTGACTTTGGGAAGCGTGAGCGCGATTGACGCGGACGTCTACAGCGTGGTGGTCAGCGGCGTTTGCGGGCTGCCGGTCACCAACAGCGCAACCCTCTTCGTAAATGCAAACACA
>DASXHY010000114.1:0-8299 GCA_036488095.1 Verrucomicrobiia bacterium
AGCGCCCGAGGCGGGCGCGCTCCCCACAATTCAGCTACATGGATTCGGCTTAGCCTAACGAATCCCGCATCGCCGCAAACATATCCTTCCCCGATTCAGTCGTGACGGGCGTCTTGGCCTTTTCGTCGGCGTGCTCGATGAGTTCGGGCGGGAGTTCTTTCAGAAATTGAGAAGGGTGGCAGGGCATCAACTGGCCGTATTTTTTCCGTCCACCGCAATGGCTGAGAGTGAGGGTCTGCATCGCGCGCGTGATGGCCACGTAAAACAACCGCCGCTCCTCGTCCAAAGTCCCTTCTACTTTTGAGCGTGAGTGCGGCAGCAGTCCCTCTTCCAGTCCCACCACATACACATGCGGAAACTCGAGGCCTTTGCAACTGTGCATGGTGATGAGCGTGACAGCATCGCCCACTTTTTCCTCCTCGTCTTCCCGATCGGAATCGAGCGTGATGTCTTCCAGAAACGCGTGCAGACGTTCGGATGGCGTTTCAGTCGGCGAACCGGAATTATCCATCGTGACCATCAATTCCTTCAAATTGCGGATGCGATTTTCGGCGGCTTCAGGCGTTTTTTCACCGCGCCGCAGTTCGTTGAAATAGCCGATTTCATCGAGGAAACCTTCAGCCCAACTTTGTAACGTAGGACCGGCATCTTGCCTGTCTCCATCTTTAACGTCCGGCGGCGAAGAGTTGGAGACAGGCGGGATGCCCGTCCCACGTCCAATATCAATTTCCCCCTGTGTGCGTTCGATAAATTCCACGAACGCCTCAATGCTCTCCCGAGTCTTGGCCTGGAAAGTTGTCGTGACCGCCGGATTTTTCATCGCCGCGAAAACGGAGCCTTTGCGCTCGTGGCTGGCGGCCAGAAGACGTTCCATTGTCACGTCGCTCAAACCGCGGGCGGGCGTGTTGGCGATACGCAGAAGGCTGACGTCGTCGTGCGGGTTGAGGAAGGTCTTCAAATACGCGAGGAAATCGCGGATTTCGCGCCGGTCAAAAAAGCTTTGGCCGCCGATGAGATGATAACGCACGCCGGCCGTGCGCAAGGCGGTTTCCAACGGGCGCGATTGTTGGTTGGTGCGGAACAAAATTGCATTGTCACCCCAGGGAATCCGCCGCGCCAGCCGGGCGTAGTTGATTTGCTCGACGACCGTGCGCGCCTCCTCCTCGTCGTCGTTGAACGTGTGCAAAATGATTTTCGGGCCGTCGCCTTTTTGCGACCAAAGCTGTTTGCCGCGGCGGCGGAGATTATTTTTAATCACCGTATTGGCCGCGCGCAGAATGGTGTTGGTCGAGCGATAGTTCTGCTCAAGCTTGACGACTTTGACTTCCGGAAAATGCTTTTCCATGTCGAGCAGGTTGGAAATTTCCGCGCCGCGCCAGCCGTAAATGCTTTGGTCGTCGTCGCCTACTACGCAGAGATTGCGATGCTCCTGCGTGAGCGCGTAGACCAGCTCAAACTGCGCGGCGTTGGTGTCCTGGTATTCATCCACCATGACATAGCGATACTTCGTGCGGCAGGCTTCGAGCGCGTCGGGATGCTCCTTGAACAACCGCAGCGTGAGCAGGATGAGATCGTCAAAATCAACGGCGTTGCAGGCGTGCAGCGCGGATTCGTAGCGTTTGCGAATATGTTCGGCCAATGCGCGCACACTTTCATCGGCAAACGCGGCGGAGCGTTCTCCGCCGTTTTTGTAGCGGCTGAGCAAGCTCAGAATGGCGGCCGGATCGGTCTTTTCACCTTTGGCGGAAATCTGCGCAAGGATTTTCTTTACCGCGCCGAGTTGCTCCGATTCATCGTAAATGACGAAGTTCCGCTTGTAACCGAGCTTTTCGATGTGCTGCCGGAGAATGCGGACGCAGAGGGAATGGAAGGTGCAGATGGTGGGGCGGTCCAGTTTCGGGTTTTGAGTTTCGGGTTTCGGGTTCCGTGTTGCGTGTTGCGTGTTGCGTGGCTTTGGGATGAGTTTTCTGACCCGTTCCTGCATTTCGCGCGCCGCTTTGTTGGTGAAAGTCACGCCCAGGATGTTTCCCGGCGCAATCCCGCGCTCAACCATGTGGGCAATGCGGAACGTAATCACGCGGGTTTTGCCCGTGCCGGCGCCGGCCAGAATCAAGACCGGCCCCTTCAGCGTCTCGGCGGCAAGACGCTGCTGGGGATTGAGCGAACTGAGATTCAACATCAGGCGAAGTTTATGACGCAGAAGAAATTTCCGGGCAAGCCCAGACGTGCATTGTGAAAAACTTTTTCGCGAATGCAAACTTGACAGACCTTGAGCGTAGCAGCCGACGTGAAGGCGTCTTGCTGAAAGCAGCTTGGGCGCGAAGGAGCGTTCGTCCTCGTTCTTGTCCTCGTCATCGTCCTCGATTTGTTGGGAAATTCGATTACGAGGACGAGAACGAGGACGAGGAGGATGCCAAGTTTCGCTCTTTGGATTTGGGCAACACGCCCGTTAGGAGGCTCTTAAATCTTTCGGGGAAAAATATGGAGCCTCCTGACGTCGGCTGCTACGATTTTCCGATGGATAAACGGACCTTGACGCTCGGACATTCGCCGGACCCGGATGATGCCTTCATGTTTTACGGGCTGGCCAAAGAATTAATTCCCGCGCACGGGTTTCGTTTCGAGCACATTTTGCAGGACATCCAGACGTTGAACGAGCGCGCGACCCGCGGTGAATTGGATATCTCCGCCGTCAGCATTCACGCCTATGCCTACGTGAGCGACAAATACGCGCTGTTGCCGAGCGGCGCGAGCATGGGCGATGGCTACGGCCCCATGCTGGTGGCGAAGGAAAAATTCTCCCGCGAGGAAGTTGGCCGCAAAAAAATCGCCGTGCCCGGCACGATGACCAGCGCGTTTCTTGCGTTGCAATTGTGGCTCGGCAAATCCGCGAAGGAATTCGATTACCTGGTCGTGCCGTTCGATAAAATTTTTGAGACGGTCCGTTCCGGCGCGGCATCGGTCGGCCTGATTATTCATGAAGGCCAATTGACCTATCAGAACGAAGGATTGGTGGTGTGCGAAGATCTCGGTGTGTGGTGGGGAAAACAAAACAACGGCCTGCCGTTGCCGCTCGGAGGAAATGTGATCCACAAACGGTTCGCGCCGGAAGTCCGCAAACAAATTTCCGATGTATTGACCGCGAGCATTCAGTTCAGCCTGGATCATCGCGCCGAAGCCGTGCAGCACGCGCTGCAATACGCGCGGGACATGGGCCGCGACCTCGCGGACAAATTTGTGGGGATGTATGTGAACCATTGGACGCTCGATTATGGCGAGCGGGGCAGGGAATCGATCCGTCGCTTCCTCGGCCAGGCATTCGAACGCGGCCTGCTTCCGCACCGGCAGGAACTCGAGTTCGTGCGCTAAGGCATTTCAGCAATTACTCTGCCACAAATCTCACTCTCCGTACAATCTGCGACCGGATTTTTTCACCCAACTGTTGACGGTGTTAGTAATTTTCCGAATTTCTTTTTGACTCAATCGATCAAAGGAGTAGGGTGGATTTCGTTCGCGGCACGATTGCCACCTCAATACTGCATCGCAGAACGTGCCATGAAGAAGCAAGAGACGAACAAAACCGAGCCCCGATCTCGCGAGCAAACCGAACGGCCGGAAAAAAAAACCGTGACAGTTTTGCACGTGGACGATGACCCGAACGACAGCACTCTTTTTAAGGTGGCCTGCGCGAAGGCCGATGTTAATTTTGAACTTCAAAATATTGACGACGGAAACGAGGTCATAGAATACCTGAGCGGCACCGGCAAGTACGCCGACCGGACGCTTTATCGCCTGCCAGAGCTTGTGCTGCTGGACCTGAAAATGCCCAAGGCCACCGGCCTGGATGTGTTGCAATGGATCCGCAGCCATTCCCGGCTGAAAAATCTTCCAGTCATTGTGCTGTCAGGTTCCGAGTTGCGGGAGGACATGCGCCGGGCTTACGCGGACGGCGCGAATTCCTACATGGTAAAGCCGCCGAGTTTTGAATCGCTGGTCGACCTGGTGAAGAATATCGGGGCGCAAATACCCTCGGCCTCGGCCCCTCAGGGTGGAGCGAGCCGCGCCTGGCGTGATTGATAGGTCGGCTGGCTTTTTTCAAAAAGCGACGTAGGTTTGGGTAGGATTCGTCTTGGAACTATCCGTTGCAAGGAGCACTGATGGCCCGTACCGCGTCACAGCAATTTCTTTTGCGCTTTTCCCGATGGGTAAGCGTCCTCGTGCTTCTCATCGGAGCCACGGTTTTATTGGGATGGCTGCTTAACATTCAGCTTCTCAAAAGCGCCGCCCCGCATCTCATCGCGATGAACCCGCTCAGTGCCGTCCTGTTCATCCTGTGCGGCGCCGCGCTAATGCGCGCCACGGCGGCGAACCGTAAAAGGCCGGATAACGTTGTGCTCATCTGTGGCGCGATTGTGTTGCTCGGCGGGGCGGCGAAAGTGGCCGAATGCGCTTTCGGCTTCAACCTGAACTTCGATCAATTGCTGTTCCGCAAGGAAGTCAATTCGCCAAGTCCATTTGGCCCGAACGAAATCGCGATGAACACGGCCCTCGCCTGCATCTGTTGCGGGCTGGCGCTGCTGCTGCTGGACGTGGAAACGCGCCGCGGATTTCGCCCGGCGCAGGTGTTCATCGTGATTGTGGGTCTGCTGGCCTTGCTGGCATTGATTGGCTACGGATATCGCGTGCTGCCGCTTTCCCGCATCGGTTCGCGGCTGCCAATGGCGCTCAACTCGGCAATCGGCTTCGAGTTGTTCAGCGTGGCCGCGCTGGCGGCGCGGCCCGGCCGCGGGTTCATGAAGATCATTACGAGCGATACTACCGGCGGCGCGATGGCGCGGCGCTTGTTGCCGGCGGCGGTTTTGATTCCGCTGGTGCTCGGTGGGCTGCTTTTCTCGAGCGAGAAACGCGGGTTCTTCCAGACCGAATCGGGCATTTCACTGTTCGCCTTCGCGAATATCGTGATCTTCACGGCAGTCATCTGGTGGAACGCAAAATTGCTTTTCCGCGCGGAGGAAGAGCGGCTGGAGGCAATGGAAAAATTGAAGCAAACCTCCGCCGACCTCGAGCGTTCCAATACCGAATTGCAGCAGTTCGCCTACGTGGCGTCGCACGATTTGACCGAGCCATTGCGGATGATCACGAGTTATTTGGAGCTATTGAACGGCCGCGCCAGGGAGAAACTCGGCGCGGAAGAGCAGGAGTTTATCGGTTATGCGGTCGATGGCGCGCGGCGAATGCGGACATTGATTCTGGACCTGCTGGCGTACGCCCGTGTGGACACGCGCGGACGGCCGCTTGGGCCGGTGGATTGCGAGCGAGTGCTGGAGGTCGTGCTGGCAAATTTAAAAGTCGCCATCAGCGAAAGCGGCGCTGTCATCGAACGCGAACCGCTGCCAACGGTCGAGGGAGACAATATCCAGTTGGCGCAGGTGTTTCAAAATCTCCTCGGCAATGCGATCAAATTTCGCGGCAACGCACCGCCGAAAATAAATATTGGCGCCCGCCGCACGAACGGTGAATGGCTCTTCTATGTTCAGGACAACGGAATCGGCATTGAGCCGAAGAATTTCAGCCGGATCTTTGTGCTCTTCCAAAGGCTGCACACGCGCCAGCAATATCCCGGCACCGGCATGGGCCTGGCCATTTGCAAAAAAATCGTCGAGCGCCACGGGGGACGGATTTGGGCGGAGTCCAAGCCGGGCGAAGGCACCACGTTTTTCTTTACCATCCCCGCCCGGAAGGAGGGTGAGGCTTGAATCCCGGAAAGCCGCCTATGGCGGAATCAACCCATTGAACAGAAGTGGCCGGAAGGTAGGCTCCCAAAATGATCGTCCAAACACAGCAGCAAAATGCGGATGAACTCGCCCCGCAGGCTCCGCGGATTCGCGTCTTGCTCATTGAGGACAATCCGGGCGACGCGCGGCTGATAGAACTGATGCTCGCCGAAGCCGATGGCCGAGTATTTGATGTGCGCCACGCCGCGCGATTGGAAGACGGTTTGCGGGAACTGGGCAATGGAAGCGTCGATGTGGTGCTGTCGGATTTGTCCCTCCCCGATAGCCAGGGCCTGGAAACGTTTTTGCGGTTGCACGCCCGCGCGCCGCACGTGCCGATCATCGTTTTGAGCGGCTTGAACGACACCACCGTGGCGCTGAACGCCGTGCATGAAGGCGCGCAGGATTACCTCATCAAAGGCGAGGTCGATGGCCAGTTGCTCTCGCGCGCGATGCGTTACGCCATCGAGCGGAAGCGGATGTCCGAGCAATTGCATCGCTACGCCGCCGAGTTGCGCGAGAAAAACGCGCAGCTCGAATCCGACTTCAACATGGCGCGGGAAATCCAGCAAATCTTCCTGCCGGACCAATATCCGACCTTCCCGCACTCCGTGGCGCCCGAAGACAGCTCGTTAAAGTTTTCGCACCGCTATATTTCCGCGCAGGCGGTGGGCGGGGATTTCTTCGATATCTTCGCCATCACGGATTCCACGGCGGGAGTTTTTATTTGCGACGTGATGGGTCACGGGATGCGGGCGGCGCTGATTACGGCCATCATGCGCGGGTTGATTGAGGAATTAATGCCCGTGGCGGCGGACGCCGGAAAATTTTTGACCGAAATCAACCGCAGCCTGCGCGCAATTTTGCGGCGCACACGCGAGCCGTTCCTGGCCACGGCCTTTTACGCGGTGGCCGATGCGACAACGGGCGAGTTGCGATTTGCCAACGCGGGGCATCCCAGCCCATTTCGCGTGCAGCGCGGAGCGAACGAAGTGCATGCGCTGAAGGAGTACGATCCGCGACACGGTCCGGCGTTGGGGTTGTTCGAGAAGACGGATTATCCCACGTGCCGCTGCCCGTTTGCGCCCGACGATTTGGTTTTTTTGTTCACCGACGGGATTTACGAAGTGACGAACGAGCACGGCGAGGAATTTGGCCAGGAGCGGTTGCTGCAAGCGGTCCGGAAACGTATTCACCTGCCGGCCGAGCAATTGTTTGGCGAACTGCTGGCCGAGGCGCAGGCCTTCTCCGGCAGCCAGGAATTTGAGGACGATGTTTGCCTCGTGGGAGTGGAAGCCGCGCGGACTCAAAGCCGCGCCGCGGCCTGAACACCGGTTGCAGTCCGGCCCGGCAACGGAACCGCCACCGTCTCGGAACCGGGAAATTTCACCGTGACGTAAACATGCGTCAACTTGTGTTCGAAGGCGTAATCAATGGCCGTCTGGGAATGCGAGAAATCGCGCGCTTTGCTGTCGTCGCGCGTCCAGGATCCGTTCGCGCAGAGATAGTGCAAGGTCCGGGAGTGTTGCAGCAGTATTTTCATAACAGTTTCAGCGCCTAAAATTTTTATCCGGCAACCATTCGGTTTGGTGCTCCTAATATCCCTTGCGGTTCGAGTGGATGCAAACATTTCATTGTCCGTTTCATAGCGGAGCCGCGTTGGAATCGCACCCGGGGAGGCTCTCGGGGTTGCACCGGGGGCGGGGTGCGCTCAAATGCGACGAACGGGGCGGTTAGCCCTGGTTTTTCTCGCACTTCACCCCATGGCACGACGAAACCCTCGAAAGCAAGGTTCAACCAGGATGCTATGAAAACTCTAAACACTCTTGCGGCCTTGGCCGCTCTCATCATCGGCGCCGGTTGCCAGTCGAACCAGAATCATGCTTCAAATGATTCCTATAAATCGCAACAGGCTGCGAATAAACCGGAGAACTACAACGTGACCATCGAGAGCATTCCAGCCAATCGATTGAGCCCGACCTCACGCGAAGGCGACAAATTGGGCGCGGTGTATTCCAGCAACATCATCGCTGTTTACGTGAATCAAGTGGGAAAAACCAACGGAGGCGTCACGAACCTGACAGCGACCAGTATCAGCAGCGCGGGAATGAAATAACCGTTCGTAACGGTTTCGTCACTGAGACCCGCAGGCGCGCCGGACCAAAAAATCAATCCGATCGGTCGTTTCCTTGACGTCGACCATTTTACCACCGGTCAGATGCAGGCGCGTGTACCCCTCGTTCTGCGTGTAAGCAATCAGTTGCGAAATGGTAATGCTGATGTCGCCCGAATCAACGCCGCCAGCCGGCGTTAAACGAACGCTGGGCACAAAACGAATGTCAGATAATTGTTTCGCCATAAGGCGCTAAATCTTTCTCTCCCCGCCGAAAATAGCAAGTAGGGATTATCCCCATTTTCAGAATACCAGTTTTAAACTGGCGCGTAAATTGAACTCACTCAATTCGTTTAAGAGCCTATAACAAAATGAGGAATGGGCGCGTTGCCGGAGATTTGGGGCTGCTGCA
>DASXHY010000169.1:0-1595 GCA_036488095.1 Verrucomicrobiia bacterium
CATGTTGAGACGGAAGACATTGACGCCGGCCTTGAGCAATTTAGCGATCATCTCGGCGGAATCGGTTGCCGGGCCGAGAGTGGCAATAATCTTGGTTCTGCGCTGGGCGCTGGGTTGCATCAAGAGAGAATAGTTGTGCGAAAGCGGATGAAAAGGATTTTTGTTTTGTGACGGATCGTGATCGTGCTCGAAAAAAACAAAATCGAGGACGAGAGCGAGGGTGGACTTCCATTGATTGGTTTCCGCAAAATAGAATCCGAGCCTCCTCATCGGGGGATTCTGGATCGGGAAATGAGGCTTGCCATAAAACGGGAGCGCCGCCATATTGCGTGACCGAAAAAGGTTAATTTTATGGCTGATGTAGCAAATAAATATCCTGAGAATAACACCGGTAAATACTACGTGGACAACCAGTGCATTGACTGCGATTTGTGCCGCGAAACCGCGCCGGATAATTTCAAACGGAACGACGACGGCGGTTATTCGTTCGTTTACAAGCAGCCGGAAAATCCGGACGAAGAAGCGCGCTGCAAGGAAGCAAAGGAAGGCTGCCCGGTCGAAGCGATTGGCGACAACGGCGGATAGCCGGCGATTTTGGAAGATTGAGCCGCAGGTATTGCCTGCGGCTTTTTTGTTCGCGCTACGGCGTGACATTGGAAATGGGAGCACGCCCGCCTCGGGCGCAGTGAGACGCGCCTCGCGGCTCACTTTGAGGTATGAAACCGATCCAGCGTTTAGCACGTCCCCACGCCGCGGATGTTCGGCGCGAGGCGCACCGAACGGCAGCCGGGGCGGCTGCCCTCCCCATAAATTCAACTTGCAGCCATTCAGCTTCAGGCCGTTGTCGCGGTCTGGGTCAGGCCGGAGCGGACTTCGTATTGCGGCAATTTGCCGCCGTCCAGGCAAAGCCGGACCGCTTTGAGCAGCGCCGGCAAGTCGTAGGGTTTGGGCAGGAAGTTAATCCCCTGCGAAAGGAGCGAATCCTGTTTCAAAATTTCCGGGCTGTAACCGCTGGTGTAAATAATTTTGAGCAGCGGGTTCCGCGCCACGAGATCTTTGGCGAGTTCGCCGCCGTTCATTCCGTTGGGCATGACCATGTCCGTCAGGAGCAGGTCCACTTTCCCGCGATTTTTCTTCCAGACTTTAATTGCTTCCGGACCGTGGGCCGCCTCCAGCACTTCATACCCGCGTTTGCGCAAGGCCATGCAAGCCAGTTCGCGAACGGATAACTCGTCTTCAACCACCAGAATCGTCTCGCCTTTGCCCGCATCGGCGGCCGGTGGCTTATTCAGCGGAATCAAATGCGCCGGCGAAGCAGTGCTCGCGGGAAGAAATACCTTGAAGGTGGATCCCTTGCCAACCTCACTCACGACTTCCACCCAGCCTTCGTGTTGCTTGACGATGCCGTGGATGGTCGAAAGTCCCAATCCGGTGCCTTTGCCGACGTCCTTGGTGGTGAAAAATGGATCGAAGATGCGGGAAAGAACCGGCGACGACATGCCGCAGCCGTGGTCGGCCACCTGGAGACAAATAAACATCCCGGCGCGGGCTTCGGCATTTTTGGCCGTGGCTTTTTCATCCAGCGTCACGGCTTC
>DASXHY010000196.1:0-13224 GCA_036488095.1 Verrucomicrobiia bacterium
GGGCCAGTACGGCGTGGACGCAAACACCTCCGTTCCCATCATCACCACAGAACCGCAATCGCAATCGAATTTTCCTGGGAACTCGGTGACTTTCAGTGTCAGCGTCTTGAGCCTTTCTGCCACGACAAATCAGTGGTTTAAAAACAGCACTCCTCTTACTGGACAGACCAACGCCACACTGACGCTGACCAATGTCCAGGGAAGTGACGCCACCGCTTACCATGTCCTCGTCGGCAACAGCAATGGCACCACTAACAGCGCTTCGGCGACCCTGTCATTGCTCGCATCCGGCACCTCTTTGGAATGGAGCAGCGCGGACGTCGGAAACAGCGGTGCATGGGACACCGGTAGTTCGCCCAATTGGATCAACCTGGCGAACAGCCAGCAAGTTGTCTTCAATACCACCGACCAGGTGCTGTTTGATGATACGGCGAACGCCCCGACCTCAGTTTCGGTTAACGGATCCGTCGCTCCGAGCGTGTTTACCATCAATTCCACCAATAATAATTATACCTTTACCGGTTCGGGGCCGATTACGGGCGCGGGATCGATGGTAAAGAAAGGCCCCAGCACTTTGACCTTGAATGTTCCGGGCGGTTTCACCGGCTCCGTGGCCATCGGTGGCGGGACCGTCGTGACCGCGGGCCAAAATACTCTTGGTTCAGCGTCCTCAATCACCATCACGAACGGTGGCACTTTGGACCTGGACAGCCAGACGCTCAATAATCCGTCAGTGATCGTCGCGGGGGCCGGAGTCGGGGGCGCCGGTGCGATTATCAACAGCGGCAATGACGTTTATAACAGCGCTCTGAACATTACGTTAAACGGGGATGTTGTATTCGGAGGCAGCGGCCGATGGGATCTCGCCAGCGGTTCCTCGATTTCCGGCCCGCATAAAGTGACCGTCATGCGCGCCAGCAGTGGAGGCTACGGCGAATGGATCGGGGTAACAAATGCCATGAACCTCGGCGACATCGAACTGGCCGTGGGCAAGCTGGGAATCAAAAACATGGGAGCGATTTTTGGCAATCCCGCGGGCAATTTCATCGTCGATTCGGGGACGGAATTAGATTTCTGGACGGGTGATCCTGGTTATGCCAAAAACTTTCATGTTATGAGCGGCGGCCTGATGCAAATCCTGACTGGATTTACAAGTTTCAGCGGCAACCTGACATTGGAAGATGGCGCACGCTTTGTCGCTTACGGCGCCAGCGGCAATCCAACGGAAACGATGAATGGCGCCATTGTGTTGAACGGCGTCGCGCACCTCGTCCTCGGCGACGGCAACTTTGTTTTCACCAACGTCATCAGTGGGCCCGGCGGCTTTGTCCGGGATGCTTATACTTCTGGGACGCTTAGTTTCCAGGCCTCCAACACCTATGCCGGTCCGACAGTCGTCGCCCAGGGGATGTCTGTCGCTTTGAGCGGGAATGGCTCGCTCTCGCACAGCACGCCAATCTTCTTTGGCGGATCAGACTCCACCTCCGTCCACCTGGATGCTTCCGGACGTTCAGACCAGACATTCACATTGGCCGGGGGGCAAACTTTGGGCGGCATCGGCGCGGTAACGGGTAATCTGGCGGTTTCTGCCGGAGCGACCATCGCGCCCGCGGGCACGAACACGACCATTGGAATCACCGTCGGGGCAAATCCGACCGGAGCAATTTCAGCTTCGGGTAATGTCACCCTCGGGGGAACGACGGTTATCAAGCTGGACGGCACGGGAACCAATGACATGGTGCAGGCGGGAGGCAACATCACTTATGGAGGCACGTTGAACCTGGTAAATATCAGTGGCGCGCCAATGGCTGTGGGCGACACGTTTCACATCTTCAGCGCGGCCGGATACTCGGGTTCTTTCACCGGCGGCATTACTCCGGCGACACCGGGCAGCGGTCTCGCGTGGGACACGACACAGTTGAGCTCGGGCACAATCAGCGTTGTGACCGGGACATCACAACCCGTGTTGGGCGGGAGTTTCGTTTCCGGCACCAACTTTATTTTCAGCGGCTCGAACGGCCCGACGGGGGGCGGCCACAATTACGTGGTGCTGACCAGCACGAACGTGGCTACGCCGCTTGCAAATTGGGTGCCAGTGCTCACAAACAGCTTTGCCAATGATGGCAGCTTCCATGTGACGAACGGCATCAATCCCGCCGCGGGCCGCGGGTTCTACCTGTTGCAAGAGCAATAAAGAAAAGCCACAGCCGATTTTCGTGACGATGACCGCCGGACTGATAAAATGGTCCGGCGGTCTTTTAATGGGTGCCTGAAGTGTTAAAATGGATTTGCGTGCGAAGAATTAAAGTGATGTCCCTGCTCGCGACGGTTCGCGGGCGAATAATGGCCGGTGTGTTGTCGGCAATGACCTGCCTGGTTTCAGCCTCGACGCTTCACGCAAATCCTTCGTTTCGCCAGGTCGGCAACCTCCTGGTGATGTCCAATGGCAACGTCCGACTCGAATACAATCTGAATGCCGGCACCACGGATTTTTACTGGAACAACGCCCGGAAATTGACCGGCTTTTACAGCGGGGTCAGTTTAAGTTCCGGATACATCAAGGGGATCAGTTACAGCAGTTGGACCTACACAACAGCGGGCAGCAACCAGGCCGTGGTCACCGCCACCGGCGCGGGTCTGCCCATCATGAAACAATATTTCACACTCGATCAACCGGACAGCTTCCTGGTGCGCCTGGATGTCGTGGGAGTGAATTTGAGCGTCAACTGGATGGGCCCCGTCGTCGTGGACGCGACGGGTGGCGTTGACCTTGGTGTCGCCAATGATAACCGCGCTTTGTACGTCCCTTTCGATAACGACCATTTTTACCGTTACAACGCCGGGACGATCAATCGCAGCGATACCAGTTACGAAGTCGGCGCCTTTTACGACAACGTCACTCGCAACGGACTGGTTGTCGGCGCGGTGACGCACGACACGTGGAAGAGCGGCGTTTATTTCAATGGCATCAACAACAAGTTGAACCAGATGAATGTCTTTGCCGGCGCTCCTTCGCCCTACGACGTCATGCCACACGGCAGCGTCACGGGCAACCTGGTTTCGTCTCCCACTATGTTCGTTGGTTTCGGCAGCGACTGGCGCGTGACCATGCAAAACTTCGCCGCGGAAAACACGAACTTCGTTCCTCGGCTGCCCTGGACCAATGGCGTGCCGTTCGGCTGGAACAGTTGGGGCGTCATCCAGCAGAACATTAATTACGGCGACGCCATTACCGTGGCCGATTATTTTCACTCCGTTTTGGAGGGCGAAGGTTTTCAAAATAACGGGACAGTTTATATCAACCTGGATTCCTATTGGGATAATTTGACCAGTTCCCAACTCCAAAGTTTTGTCAATCACTGCCACTCCCTCGGCCAGAAGGCGGGGATTTATTTTGGGCCGTTCGTTTGGTTCGGGTCGGCGGTTGATTCCACGAATTGGCCCGTCGAGGGCACCACCAATACCTACCATTACAGTGACGTGCTGTTGCGCGACAACAATGGTAACTTCGAATCCAACGACGGCGGACTGGCGGTGGACCCGACGCATCCAGGCACGAAACAGAGGATCGACT
The DNA here is from genome assembly GCA_036488095.1 of Verrucomicrobiia bacterium. GTDB lineage: Bacteria > Verrucomicrobiota > Verrucomicrobiia > Limisphaerales > DASXHY01 > DASXHY01. The sequence goes on from DASXHY010000196.1 coordinate 3,575, forward strand.
ATTACATCAACCTGTTCACGAACTGGGGCTTTGATTACGTCAAATTGGATTTTCTGTCCCACGGCGCGTTCGAAGGCGTGCATCACGATGCCAGCGTGACGACCGGCATGCAGGCGTACAACCAGGGAATGCAATACGTGCTCAATGCCATCCATGGCCGGATGTTCATCAGCGAATCGATCGCTCCGCTGTTCCCGTATCAGTACGCCCACAGCCGCAGAATCGCTTGCGATGCTGAGACCTCGCTGATCGGCAACACGGAATATACCATGAACTCCGTTTCGTATGGCTGGTGGCTGGACGGGCTATATACGTTCAACGATCCCGACATCATGGTGTTTGGCAACGGCGCGGATACGAACGAAAACCAAAGCCGGCTCATCAACGGCGCGGTCACGGGAATTTTTCTGGACGGCGATGACCTGACCACGACTGCCGGCCAGGCCGCCGCGCAATCCTGTCTGGGCCGAAGCTCCATTAATGCCGTTGCCCGCGAGGGCCGCACCTTTCTCCCGGTGGAAGCCAACACCGGCTCCAGCGCCGCCGATACCTTTGCGCGTCAGGACGGTTCCGACTGGCTGCTCGCCGTTTTCAATTACACGGCAAGTTCGACAAATAAAATCCTCAACTTCGCCCGCGCCGGGTTTCCGCCGGCAAACTACGCGGTTTCAAACTTGTGGGATAACTCAGTGATGACGATTGCCAGCAACTCATTCGTCGTGAATCTGAACGCCAAACAGGCAAAGCTCTTCCGGCTCTCCGCCCGTCCCATCACCATCAACGCATCCACGCCCGACGGCAGCCGGTTCATTTTGGGCGGCAACGGCGGGGTCGCGGGCAGCAATTTTGTCGTGCTCGCCTCAACCAATCTCGCCCCGCCGTCGAATTGGACGGCCGTTTCGACCAATAAATTTGACGCCATCGGCGCCTTTCAAACGACCAACCTCATCAATTCGGGCCTCCCGCAATTATTCTACCGCATAAAATCGCAATGAACTTTGGACGAAATATGAAGAAGCTGGCCACCGCATCGTTTCTCGCTGCATCGCTCCTTTTCGCATCCCACGCCGCGCCCGCGAACGTCCCGCCGTCGGCGCGGGAATCCATCGAGTGGTGCGATATCTGGATTTCGCACGCCAACGAAACCAACCTGCCGCGCGTGCTGCTCATCGGTGATTCCATCACGCGCGATTATTATCCCGGTGTCGAAAAGCACCTGGCGGGCAAGGCCTATGTGGCCCGGCTCGCAACCTCGCGCTTTGCTTCGGACCCGGTGTTGTTGCAGGAAATCGCGCTCGTGCTGGACAACACAAAATTCGACATCATTCATTTCAACAATGGCATGCATGGCTGGCAGCACAGCGAGGAGGAGTATCGCGGCGCATTTCCAAAAATTGTTGAGACCATCCGAACCCACGCGCCCAATGCGAAATTAATTTGGGCCACGACTACGCCGCTGAAAGTGTCGAAGCCGAACAATTCGAACGAAGCCTCGGATGAGCGAATCACCGCGCGCAACGCCATCGGTCTCGAAGTCATCAAACGTCAGAATATCGTCGTGGATGACTTGAATGCCCTTGTGCGCGGGCATCCCGAGTATCACAGCGACAACGTGCACTTCAACGGGGACGGAATTCGCCTCGAGGCGGCTCAGGTCGCGGCTAGCATCGAACCGCTCCTGGCGCATTGATGCAGCGGATTCCGGCCATTCAAGAAAATGGCGCAGCCGACTGTTTCACCTTCGAGAGCCGCCCATCGAAGATTTCCATCTCATATTTTTTGGACAAGAACAATTGCAAATGGATTCAAGCTTTATCGGTGGACGCAGCAGATGATTGGTTAACACTGTTCTCGAGACTGCTTCAACGGGGCTCCTCAATGATCTATTTTCCCGCGCTCCAGCCACCGTCGATCATCAGCGCGCTCCCCGTGACCATCGCACTCTCATCAGCGGCGAGATACAGCGCCGCGGCGGCAACTTCCTCCGGCTTCGCCATTCTGCCGTTCAATTGCGTCGACGCCATTTCGCGATACGCCGCTTCCGGATCGGGATATTCTTTCAGCCGCGCCAGCACGAAAGGCGTCTCCACGCGGCCCGGGCAAATGCAATTAAACCGCACACCCGTGTGCGAGTGGTCCAGCGCCATCGCCTTGGTCATGCCGACCACCGCAAATTTGGTCGTCGTGTAAGCGAGCCGTTCGCGCACCGCGACGATGCCCGCGATGGACGCCATGTTAATGACGCTGCCGCTCTTTCGGTCGAGCATCGCCGGGACAAACGCCTTGCAGCAGTTGAATACGCCTTGCACGTTCACCGCGTACAACCGCTCCAGATCGGCCGCCGTTGTGCCCGTCAGCGAGCCCACGTGCCCAATGCCCGCGACGTTTGCCAGCGCGTCCACCGGCCCAACAATCTGCGCCGCGTGTGAACATTCCTCTTCCCGCGCGACATCCAATTTATAAAACAACCCGCCAATGCGGTCCGCGATCTGTCGCCCGTTGGCTTCGTCGCGGTCCGCCACGAACACTTTCGCGCCGGCACCCGCGAAGGTTTCCGCAATAGCGGCGCCAATTCCCGATGCCGCGCCTGTGACCAGCGCAGTTTTATTTTTGAGGCTAAACACAGTGAATCCTTTCGGCGTTCATTCCGGTTTCAAATCGCAACTCGCGCCAGATTCCTGCGGGGTCCGGTAAACGCCGCCGGACACAACGCACGGATGAACAAAATGTTTTTGCAGATGCGGAATGTGTTCCAGGAAAATCGCATCATGCCCGAGCGCGATGTGATTGAACAACACCAGGTGCTGGTGTAATTGGCCCATGTCGCCAACGTGTGGAACGACCGGCACGCCGAATTTGCGGCACATCAGGCTCACGGCAATAAATTCGCTCACCCCCGCCACCCGCACCGCGTCCACCTGGATGAACCCGGCGCATTTTGCCTGCAAATAATTTTTGAAAACGACCCGGTTGGGAACATGCTCGCCCAGCGCGAGCCGAATCGGCGCGATGGCGTCGGCCAATGTTTTGTGTCCAAGCACATCGTCGGGGTGCGTAGGCTCTTCGATCCAGAACGGATCGATGGCCCGCAATCTTTGGCAGATATCGAGTGCCTGTGGGAGAGTCCATTGCTGGTTGGCATCCACCATCACGCGGGCATTATTTCCGGCGACTTCGCGCACAATGCCCGCGCGGCGCAAATCGCGTTCGGGATCGCGCGAACCCACTTTGAGTTTCATCGCGGTGAAACCGTTCGCCAGGGCGCGCTTGCAGTTTTCCCGGACTTGATCGTCGTCGTAATTGAACCAGCCCACGGACGTGTCGTAGCCGGGATAACCGGTCGTCAAAATATTTTCGCGCGAGGAACGAGTCGGCTGGTGACGGCGGAGAATTTCCAACGCCTGCGCCGCCGTCAATTCGTCTTCGAGATAGGAAAGGTCGAGCGTGGCCACGATCTGTTCGGGCGTGAGATCGAGGAGCAATTTCCAAAGCGGCACGCCGCGGCTCTTCGCCCACAGGTCCCAGCACGCGTTGGTCACGGACGCGAGCGCCAGTTGCACCACGCCTTTGTGCGGCCCGAGCCAGCGGAATTGTTGCTCGTCCGCCAACGACCGCTGCAACGCGCCGAATTGCGCCATGATGTCTTCAATGGATTTGCCGGCGAGCCGCTCGGCGTAAAATCTGGCAGCTTCGCAAACCAATTGATTTCCTTCGCCCAACGTGAAGGCCAACCCGACGCCTCTGCGACCGCGATCATCGTGGAGTTCGGCCACGGCATACGAGTAAATCGGATCGCGGTGAATGGCATCGCTGCCATGCCCCTGCCCCAGCGGATAACGCGCGTCGCGAGTGGAAATGCGTTGAATCATGGAAGCAGTTACCGACGATAGCCGAGCTCGGCCCCGCCGCTGACGTTCATGATATGGCCGGTGATAAAACGCGCCTTATCGGAAAGCAGGAACACGCACGCGTCAGCCACCACCGTGCTTTCCGGGCAATACCCGAGCGCATGGATTTCGTCCAGGTAACGAACGGTGGACGTGGGATCAGGCTGTTCGGCGCACCACTTGCGCAACATCGGCGTCCACACGCCCGCGGGGCAGACAGCGTTGACGCGGATGCCGTATTTTGCGTAGTCCAAAGCCATTGATTTGGTCAGCGCGTTCAGGCCGCCTTTGGTCGCCGTGTAGGCGGCGTGAAGTTCCTGGCCGATGACGCCAACAAGGCTCGATGTGTTGAGAACGCAACCCTTGCTCGCCGTCAGCGCCTCAAACGAGTGGCGCATCGTGTGGAGCACGCCCTTTAAATTCACGTCGAACAGGCCGTCCCATTCGGCGTCCGTCGTTTCGTGAATCGGTTTGCAGGGAGTGGCAATGCCGGCGTTATTATGAACCGCATCGAGGCGTCCGTAACGTTTCACGGTTTTTTCCACCGCGGCCTTCACTTCGGCGTCGCGAGTGACATCGCAAACAATTCCCAAATGATCCGGGCCAAGTTCCGCCACGGTTTGCTGGACACCGTCCGGGTCGCGCGCAAGCACCACCACCCTGGCGCCCTCGTTCGCGTACGCTTTCGCGCAGTCGCGCCCGATGCCGCAGGACGCGCCAGTGAGGAAAATGATTTTGTCTTTCAGCAACGGCGCACTCATGGCAGGTAAAAAATCTCCTTCGTATCCGCCCAAATTTTCCCGGCCGCCGCGGCGTCGGGCAACGGCGACTGGCACGGGTCGGTTTCGTGCCACCAACGCTGCGTCTCGGGGTCCGCAGCCATGCGTTTCATATCCAGATCAAAATTCGTCCCGGTATATTCCAGGTAGGCGAAGAGGTAAAGTTTCCCGTCAATCTCGCGTTCGTGAATCGAAAAATTCTGAATATGACTGGCTTTGATTTGTTTCAACACGCCCGGCCACGGATGAGCGTGCAGGTTTTCATAGTACGCGGCCCTTTCAGGTTTCAGTCCCGTGACCCACGCGAAACGCAGGGGTAGACGGGAAGCCGCGCAACCGGCGGACAGGATAATCGCCACCATGCAAAATAATGTCTGGATGTATCTCATATCATTATCGAAAAATCAGGTACAACACCACGAATACCAACAACACGAAAGCGGCGGCCACGCGGTAATTGGCCAACCCGCTTCCGCCCGCCTGCCCGCGCAACGGTTCGCGCCAGTCGGCCCATACGAGCAATTGCGCTTCCGGCTTCAACGCTTCGGGAAAAACGAATGTGGTCGCCACCATGATCGCGGCGCACGCCACCAACAACACGAACGCCATCAGCATGAAATCACCGCGATAAATGTTGTTCCAATCGAGCAGAAAAACCGCAAAGCCGAGGGCGACGCCGCAGACGAGCGTGATCAGGGCCGATTTGCCGGACGCGCGCTTCCAAAATACGCCGAGGACAAAAACGGCGGTAATCGGCGGCGCCACATAAGAAATCAGTTTGTTGATGCCTTCAAAAATAGTCGTGTAGTGGCCGAACAACGGCGAGGCGACAATCGCCAGCGCCGTGCCCGCGACCGTCGTGATTTTTCCAATCCTCACCAGTTGATGATCGCTGAGATTGGGACGTCGCCGCTTGAATATATCGTAAGCGACGAGCGTGGCCGTGGAATTCAGCGCCGCGGAGCAGGTTTGCATAGCGGCGGCCAGCATCGCGGCGGCGACCAAGCCCTTCAATCCGACCGGCAATAAATGTGTAATCAGAAACGTGTAGGTATCCGTGGCGGTCAACGGGGCAGCTCCGCTGAAAGCGCCCTTTTGGACAAGTGCGACGCAGATCACGCCGGGCAGAACGAAAAAGAACACCGGCCAGATTTTGAGAAAGGCGCAAAACAGCGGGCCGAGGCGCGCGTGCTTTTCATCTTTCGCGGCAAGCACGCGTTGGACAATCGTTTGATCGCAGCACCAATACCAAATGCCCAGCACGGGGTAGCCGAGCAATATGGAATACCACGGCAGGCCGGAAGGATCATTTTTGCCGCGCGCCATGTTCAAGAAATTACCAGTGCCCCAGGTGATTTTGCTGCCCGCGACACCGGCGAGCGGATGCGGCTTTATCGCCAGCGTGTGGGCAAGCTCCGTCCATCCGCCAATTTTTACATAGCCGACAACCGTAACGACGATGGCACCGACGAGCAGCAACACGGTTTGAATGCTTTCCGTCCAAACCACGGCGAGCAGGCCGCCGACCATCGTGTAAATTCCCGTCAACAATCCCAGCGCCGTGATGAACACCACCAGCGCATCCACGCCGAACAGCGTTGCTCCCGGCGCCATGCCCAAAATCCCGCGCAACACCCACGCCGCCGTGTAAAGCGCCACGCCCATGTGAATGACAATCGCCGAGAACAGCGATATGACGCTCAATACGTCGCGGCACCCGCGATTGAATCGGCGCTCCAAAAAATCCGGAAGTGTGGCCACGCGCGACCGGAGATACAACGGCGCGAAGAACAGCGACAGCAGAATGAGCGTGAAGCCCGCCATCCACTCGAAATTGCCGAAGACAAGGCCGTACTTATAGGCGGCTTCCGCCAGACTGACGAGGTGGACCGTGGAAATATTCGCCGCGAACATCGCGAGTCCAATCACCGGCCAGGCGAGGGTATTGCCCGCCAAAAAATAATGGCCCCCTTCCCCACCCTGCTCATTTTTGCGGCGCTGAAAACCCGCCGCGACGCCGAGCCCGACGATCGCCAGCAGGTAAACCGCAATTATGATCCAATCAAAATGACTCATGAATGTTCAATCGCTCAACAGCTCGATTTCATTGATCGTCGGACCATCCGTTGCATCCAGGATGTTCAACCGGAATTCGCGGGCCGTGACCGGCGCGAATTTCTGGTGAAACTGCTCGCCGAGAGTCGTGCCGGCAAAAATGGTCTTCCAATTCGCGCCGTCACGATACTGAAACTCGAATTTCTGGACGCGGGCGTAGGCTTCCGAGATGGTTACGCTTGCGATAGTTTGTGGCGAGGCCAAAGTGGCCGCGATCCATGCCTGTTTCGTGCCGTTGTCGGTGGCCCAACGCGTTGCCGAATCCTCATCAAAGGCCATCTGCGGGCCATAATCGGAAACCTGGTCTTGAAAAACATTCGAAGCCGTGGCTTTGATTTTTGTCGCCACGTCAATCGCCGCCAGATCCATGGCCGAACCGTCCAGTCGCAGTTTCACGATCGTATCCATGGAATCGCGCCGGTCGGCGGGAACGGTGATCATCAATTTATTGTCCCGGCTCACCGCGGTCACTTTTGTTCCGTCGAGCAACGTAGCGGATTTAATTTTCCGCGAAATCGCGGGCAACTCAATCGTATCGTCGCGCCAACGGAGAACGTGCACGTAAATGACCTTCTCCTTGCGCGTGCTGGTGACGCTTTTGCTCGGTTTCCACGGGCCGCCGCGAGTTCCATAGATGCTTTCGCCATTGCGGCTCATCCAGGCGCCAACCTGTTTGAGAATTTCAACCTGGCGCGGTTCGATGCGGCCATCGGGCATCGGACCCACATCGAACAGCAAATTGCCATCACCGCCCGCCGTGCGCGCCAGAATGCCGACCACCTCAGCCGCGGTTTTCAATTTGTCATCGGGCTTCCAGGACCATTGCGTGCCGAGCGTCATGCACGTCTCCCAGGGATGCTGGTCGTCATACGCCCCGATGCGCTGTTCCGGCGTCAAAAAATCTTCTTCCGGCCGGAGCCGGCCCTGGTGCGCCCATTCGTCAAAGCCGCCCATTTCAAGGCGGTTGTTCAACAGCAACGCCGGCTGCAGTTTCCGTACCAGCGCGTAAGTGTTGGTCGGGTCCCATTCGGCCACACGCCCATCGGTGTCGAACCAAATCAATTCAATCCGTCCGTAGTTGGACAACAACTCGCCCAATTCCTTCTGGCATTTCGCGTTGAAACGGTCGTTGTTGGCCGAGCGGCAGTCCGGATCGCGCCAATCCATCGGCGAGAAATACCAGCCCAGATCCATGCCGCTCCTGTGCGCGGCGGCCGCAAGTTCGCCGCAAACGTCACGATGAAACGGCGTCGCGCTGATGTTGTAAGCATCCACTTTCGAAGGCCACAGCAGGAAGCCATCGCCGTGTTTGGCGGTGAGCACCATATATTTCATTCCGGTGTCCCGCGCGATTTTGACCCAATCGGCGGCGTTGAAATTCGTCGGGTTAAAATTTTTGTAGAGGTTGTCGTAAACATCCACCGGCGTCGGGCCGTTGTTCGGGCAATTCGTGTTCGAATTGGCGCGCGACCAACTGATTTCCTGCCCCGTAAGACTTACCGGCCCCCAATGGATGAACATGCCGAAGCGATTCGACCGCCAATGTTCCAGCGCTTCGCGGCGCGGGCCGGATTCCGTCGCGCCGATTCCAGCGAAGGCGAAGAGCAGGATTATTAACAAACTGAATTTCAGTTTCATGCTACAGCTTTTATGGAAATGCTCTAGATTACCTTGCCAAAAAGCCGGGTGAACCGTCTTGCAAATTCTTTCGGCGAAGGATATTGAACAGAAATGGAACAACCCCGCCTCAAGGCGATTTATCAACCGCGCCGCAAGCATTACGAGATCGATACCTGCGAGCCCCAGGTCCGCGCCGTGCAGGAGGGGAAAATCAAATTACACGCCCTCACCAAGGGACATTATCCCGGCTCGAAATTTTCCTCCGACATCCTGCCCGGCCTCAACAGCATCGGCTTTTGGGACGGCGCCGGCCCGCAGGATTGGGGCTTGAACGAGCATCGCAACGAAGGCGTGGAAATTGTTTTCCTGGAAACAGGACGCATGGCTTTCACGGTGGACAAGCGGCGTTTTGAATTGGGACCGGGCAGCCTCACCATTACGCGCCCATGGCAATTGCACAAATTGGGTGATCCAAACATCGGCCCTGGCCGGTTGCATTGGTTGATTGTGGACGTCGGCGTGCGCCGGCCAAACCAGGATTGGCGCTGGCCGGATTGGCTGGTCCTGACCCAACCAGACCTCGCGGAGTTGACGCGCAAACTGCGCCACAACGAAACCCCGGTCTGGAAATCCACCGCCGATATCGCGCAGAGCTTTCAAAAAATTGCCCAGTGCATTCTGGAGTGGAACCAGCCGCATTCCGTTTCGCGCATGATCACCAAGCTCAACCAGCTTTTTGTCGGCATCCTGGACGCATTGACGGCGCAGCAGTTGGATGAAAACCCGGACCTCACCTCGCGCCGGCGCACGGTGGAATTGTTCCTGAAAGACCTGGCGGAAAATCCCGTGAGCAGCCGCGAGCTCTGGACCCTTGGCCAGATGGCCCAACAATGCGGAATGGGAGTGACGGCCTTTTCGAAATACGCCCGCGAACTGGTGAACGTCGGTCCGATGGAATACTTGAACCAGTGCCGCCTCGATCACGCCGCGCGGCAATTGCGGGAAAAGCCGGAGCTGTCAGTCACCGACGTCGCCTTCGCCAACGGATTTAATTCCAGCCAATACTTCGCCACCTGCTTCCGCCGCCGCTTCAAACAATCGCCGAGCCGGTTTTTGGCGGGGCAAAACGGACGTTGATCTTCGACGCCGCGCACATCTCAATTTACTGCAAGTGTGGCCAACAGTCTTTGAATCCCAAAGGGATTCCATCCTCCAGCCCAAGGTTGCGAGGAACGAGCTACCTTGGGTA
>DASXHY010000206.1:0-6589 GCA_036488095.1 Verrucomicrobiia bacterium
CTGGTTCAAAGTCTCCAAACGCCGCGAGATGGACATCAGCACTGTGGCGGGCTGCTTCACACTGGATTTGGACACACAAAACATCGTGCGGCACGCGCGCCTGGCTTATGGCGGCGTCGCGGCCATGCCTGCACGCGCGAAAAAAACGGAAGCTGCGTTGCTCGGAAAAGTTTGGAATGAAGAGACTCTTCGCAAGGCGACCGCGGTCCTGAAAACCGAGTTCGCGCCAATTTCCGACGTGCGCGGTTCCGCGGAATTCCGCGGGGAGTTAATCGCAAACCTACTGGAGAAATTCTTTCATCAACGTGCTGCCGCCGTCTTGCCGGCAGAAGAGAATTTAAAATCGGAACTGCCGGCGGGACGCCGGCAGCACGCTCCGCCCCACGAAAGCGCGCATAAGCACGTCACCGGCGAGGCGATTTACACGGACGATTTCGCCGCGCGAAAGAATATGCTCGAGGTGTGGCCGGTTTGCGCACCGCACGCGCGCGCGAAAATCTTGCGACGCGACGTCTCGGCGGCCAGAAACCGGCCAGGCATCGCCGCGGTCCTGCTCGCGGAAGATGTGCCGGGCCTGAACGACGTGGGAGCAGTTCGTCACGACGAAATCTTGCTCGCGGACAAAGAGGTGTTTTATCACGGGCAAATTGTTGCGCTCGTCGTCGGCCAAATCCAGGAAGCCTGCCGTGAAGCCGCCAAGGCAATCGTCGTTGAATACCAACCGTTGCCGCCCATCCTGAAAATCGAGGACGCTATCGCGCAAAATAGCTTCCATACCGAGCCCAATTTCATACGTCGCGGCGATATTCAACGCGCGCTCGCCGAATCGTCGGAAATTCTCGAAGGCGAATTTTCATTGGCGGGACAGGAACATTTCTACCTGGAGATGCAGGCCGCGTGGGCCGAACAAGGCGAGGACGGCTCGATGTTCGTGATGTCCTCCACGCAGCATCCCTCCGAGGTGCAGCACGTCGTGGCGCATCTTTTGCACGTGCCGGTGAATCACGTGGTGGTGCAAAGCCCGCGCATGGGCGGCGGTTTTGGCGGCAAGGAAACGCAGGCGGCAACCTTCGCGGCGCTTGCGGCGCTGGCCGCCGCGAAAACGCGCCAACCCGTGCGCGTGCGGGTGAATCGCGACCTCGACATGATGATAACCGGCAAGCGGCATCCGTTCCTGGCGAAATTCAAAGTGGGTTTCAATGCGCAGGGCGATTTGCTCGCCACCAAAGTGGAGTTGATTTCCAACGGCGGCTGGTCGCTCGATTTATCCATGCCGGTGACCGATCGCGCCGTGTTTCATCTGGACAACGCCTATTATATCCCCAACGTCGAGTTCAGCGGCCAGGTCGCCAAAACGAATTTGGCGTCCAACACCGCCTTTCGCGGCTTCGGCGGCCCGCAAGGAATGCTCGTCATTGAAGAAATTCTCGATCGCATGGCGCGCCGGCTCGGCAAATCGCCGGAGGAAATCCGCGAACGAAATTTATATCGCGGCAGCGGCGCGACGAACACAACGCCCTACGGCCAGGAAATCGAGGATAATCGCATTCAGCGCGTTTGGAAGGAATTGAAGGAAAGCGCCGCGCTAGAATCTCGCCGCGCGGAAATCACAAAATGGAATTCGGCAAATCCCCATCGCAAGCGCGGCATCGCGATGACGCCCGTGAAGTTCGGGATTTCGTTTACGCTCACACATCTCAACCAGGCCGGCGCGCTGGTGCTGATTTATCAGGACGGCACAGTGCAGGTGAACCATGGCGGGACGGAAATGGGCCAGGGCGTTCATACGAACATCGCGATGATTGCGGCGAAGGAACTCGGAATCCGGCTCGAGCAGGTCCGCGTGATGCCCACCAGCACCGATAAAGTGCCGAACACTTCCGCGACCGCTGCCTCGTGCGGCACGGACCTGAACGGCATGGCTGTGAAAAATGCGTGCGATATTTTGCGCGCAAGATTGGCGCCGGTCGCATTGAACTTAGTAGCGGCCGAGGTAACGAGGCTCCAATCAAATCCAAAAATAGATCAGAGCCTCGTTACCTCGGCTCCTACAGCGGACGATTTAGTTTTCGCTGATGGCTTTGTTTTTCATCGAGGCATACCCGAAGCCAAGATTTTGCTCGTGCAAGTCATTCAACAAGCTTACTTCCAACGCATCAGCCTTTCATCCACGGGCTATTATCGGACGCCGGAAATTCACTACGACCGCGCGAAGGGCCAGGGGCGGCCGTTTCTTTATTTTGCCGTCGGCGCGGCGGTGACGGAAGTGGAAGTCGACGGGTTCACCGGCATGAGCCAGATTCTTCGCACGGACATTCTGCACGATGCCGGCGATTCAATAAATCCCGGCATCAATCTCGGTCAGATTGAAGGCGGCTTTGTGCAAGGCGCCGGCTGGCTGACCAGCGAGGAATTGATTTGGGACGACAAAGGCCGGCTCCTGACGCATTCGCCGGACACTTATAAGATTCCCGCCGTCGGCGATCGCCCGCGCGAATTCAATGTTCGTTTCCTCACGAACGCCGCGCAGCCGCAGACGATCCACGGCAGCAAAGCCGTTGGCGAACCGCCATTGATGCTGGCGATTTCTGTGCGCGAAGCGATCCGCGACGCCATCGCGGCGTTTGGGCCGCCTGGCGGCGAGGTTCCACTGCCCGTGCCCGCCACCTGCGAGGCGATTTATAGGACGATTCGGCGGCGGATAAATGTGGTGGGGCGAGGCTACTGACGAGCCGGCTCGCGAGGACGCTCGCCCACTAAAAGGCAAATTGCCTCCATCACCCTTATGAGGTAATCTGAACGTCTTTGATGAAAGAAAATTCTGCAGAACGCCCCGTGCGTGTGGGTTTGATTTCCCTCGGCTGCGCCAAAAATCTGGTGGACGCCGAAATCATGCTCGGCTCGCTCTTGAAAAGCGGCGTGGAAATCACCAACGACGCCGCGCAGGCGGACGTGGTGATTGTCAACACGTGCTCGTTCATTGATTCGGCGCAGGAGGAAAGCGTCGACACCATTCTTGAATCCGCCGAAGTGCGCGAAGCGAACAATCGCGGCCAGGGCCTGATCGTCTCCGGCTGCCTGCCCCAGCGTTTTCGCGACGATCTCCCGAAACTCCTGCCGGAAGTCGACGCCTTCATGGGCATCGATCAAGTCGCGCAGGTTTCGGACATCGTAAAGCAAGCCCTGGCGAGGCGGGCCGAAAAAGTCCAAAGGCCAAAGTCCAAAGTCCAAAGTCGAAAAGGCAAAGTCGTGGCGCGATTAAACGAACTGGACAGAAATCACGCCACAACCGACCACGAAAAATCCGAATCCCTCCGCGGAACGAATAAGTTCGGAAACACGAAAACCGCCGTCACGCAACACGCACCAAACGCGCCCTTGCTGGAGGTTACGCAGCGCCCCACCTTCATCCCGGATTTCGAGACGCCCCGCTTCCGCCTCACGCCACGCCATTTTGCCTACGTGAAAATTGCCGAGGGCTGCAATCACCCGTGCAGTTTCTGCATCATCCCGAGAATGCGCGGCACGCATCGCAGCCGGCAGCAAGCGGACGTTGTCGCGGAGGCCAAAGCGTTGATCGCGGACGGCGTGAAAGAACTGAACCTGATTTCCCAGGACTCCACTTATTACGGCCTGGACCTGCGCCCGAACCATAGCCGCGCCATTTCATCCCCGGAAAAATTTTCCGCCGCCACCAAAGCCCTGTCCGCCGACGCCACCACCATCAGCACGTTGCTGCGCGAATTGAATTCTCTCAAGGGAGATTTTTGGATTCGCCTCCTTTACACACATCCTGCGCATTGGACGGATGAACTCATCCGCACGATCGCCGAGTGCCCCAAGGTCGCGCGCTATGTCGACATCCCCTTGCAGCACATTCATCAAAACATGCTCGAACGCATGCGCCGCGAAACCTCGCAGCAATACATCGTCGATCTGATGAAAAAAATCCGCGCGGGAATTCCCGGCATCGCCTTGCGCACGACTTTCATCGTCGGGTTCCCCGGCGAAACCGAGGAATATTTTCAATCGTTGCTCGAATTTATCCGCGAAACGAAATTCGAGCGACTGGGAGTTTTCAGTTATTCGCAGGAGGAAGGCACGCGCGCCGGGCAGATGGCAAGGCAACTTCCTGACAAGGTAAAACAGAAACGCCGCCAACTTACCATGGCCGCGCAACATGAAATCGCCGTGCAAGTCTCCGAATCATTCGTAGGTCGCGAAATCAAAGTGCTGATCGAAGGCAAAGCAAACGAAAAACAACTGCAATCCGCCAACGTCAGTTCCTGGGAGCACGGATTATTGCGGGATCGCGAGGAGAGAAAAATCGGAAATCGGAAATCGGAAATCGGAAATTACCTGGTTGCCCGCGGCGAGGCCGACGCACCGGACATTGATGGCCGCGTTTACGTCCATGGCAAACTGCCCATCGGCGAATTCGCCCGTGTCAAAATCATCGGCCATACCGATTACGATTTGATTGCGGAGAACCTCTGAACCGTAGCAGCCGACGTGAGGAGGCTCTGACTACTTAAATTTTTCGCTTTGCGCCTTTGATTCCTGGCGGCTTTGCGTTAAAACTCCGCCGTGAATTTGCCGAATAAACTGACGCTGTCACGCTTTGTCCTGACGGTCGCGTTCCTCGTGGTCATGTTTTCACGCATGCCCTACCACGAAACGATCGCGCTGGCGCTGTTCGTCGCCGCGGGCATCAGCGATTTTCTCGACGGCCAGATTGCGCGGCGCCGCCATCTCATCACCAATTTCGGCATCCTCATGGACCCGCTCGCGGACAAGATTATGGTGTGTTCGGCATTCATCGCGTTCGTGGAGTTGGGATGGTTCGCGGCGTGGATGGCGGTCATCGTCGTCGCTCGCGAACTGGCCATCACCGGGCTGCGCCTGCTGGCAGCCTCAAAAAACGTGGTGCTTGCGGCCGAACGCTACGGAAAGCACAAAACGATTTCGCAAATCGTCGCTGTCATCGCGATTTTCATCGACCAAATCATGCAAAAAAATCAGTGGGGCTCCATCGGCCAGGCGATTTTCGGCTGGCATCTTTTCGATGAGCACTCGTGGTCATGGTGGGTGGCGGAAATTTTCAAGTGGCTTTCCGTCGCGCTCACCTTTATTTCGGGCTGGGTTTACCTCTGGAAAAACCGCGCGCTTTACCTTGATGACATGTGAATTCCGTCCCGGACAGCGCTCTTCAAAAAAGTAGCAGCCGACGTGAGGCTCTAATTTCATTTCCTAAAAACGGTTTGAGCCTCCTCACGTCGGCTGCTACGAGCATAGAGGAGAAAAATCCGTGAATGCCTTCCTCCTCTGGCTCGCTCAAGGTTTCGGCATCGGCCGCGTCCCCAAAGCTCCCGGCACGTTCGGGTCCGTGATCGGCCTGCTTTGGTTCGCGTTACTGCTGCTGCCTGGAAACCCTGGCCTCTTTCTCCTTGGGACCGTCCTCGGCCTGGCACTTTCCGTTTGGCTTTGTGGCGTCGGAGAAAAAGTCCTTCAAGCAAAGGATCCCGGCTCGGTGGTATTTGACGAGATCGCGGCCATTCCGGTTTGCTTCATCGTTTGGATTGCGGTCCACCATTCAAAGACCGGCATATTTCCCGCGCCCGCATTTTTTTTCTCCAAGCAACACTGGCTGGGAGTGGTCGGGGTTTTTGCGGCATTCCGATTTTTTGACGTGCTCAAACCGTGGCCCGTGCGACAAAGCCAGTCATTGCCCGGCGGTTGGGGAGTCACAGTGGATGACGCACTCGCCGCAATTTACGTCAACGTGGTCGTGCTGGCCGTCCTTTTCTGTAGCGGCGGTCTGTGACCGCCGCAAATTCACCGCAAAATAAAATTCAGTGATGCGCCGGCGGCAACGGCAAAGTCTCGCCCGAATTGTTCGGTTGATACACCCCCGGCTTTAATCCAGTCAAAGGATCGGTCCTCCGCGCGTGCCGATTGAAAGCGACAACCAAAATAATAACCACCACCGTCGCTAAACCTCCCACGATCACCACGCCCATGCGCCAGTTCACTTTCGAGAGCTGCAGCATCACGAAATCCACTGGTGTCTTTGGCTGATCCGTGAGCGGCGGCGGTTCGCGAAACTTGACCGTCGCCCCCAATTCGCCCTCCAGAGTCGACATCACCTGCGGCACGTCCATCTTCAAAAGTGTGGAGCACGTGCGCACGAAACCGCGAATATAAACCGGCGCGGAAAAGACGTTGAAGTTGCCCTCTTCCAACGCACGAATATGGTCCGTGCGGATTTTTGTGATCTCCGCCAGTTCCTGAATCGTCAGTTTTTGGGCTTCGCGCGCCTGTCGGAGTTGTTCGGCCACCGTAGACATGGCCTCTTTTTGGGGGTTTTTAAAGCCTTTTGCAATCACGATTTAATAAACCTGCCGGTTTCCTGACTTTCGGCCGCTTTCTGTCAGCCTAACACCGACATCAAAAAGGGCGCGCTTCCGATTTCGTAAAATTCTAAAACCGCCAATGTAAAGGCATGAAAACATTGAGTGTTTTATTCACGGTCGTCCTGTTCGTTACGGCAAATGCGCTGGCGGCGCATCTGAAGCGCGCCCACGCATAG
>DASXHY010000227.1:0-6408 GCA_036488095.1 Verrucomicrobiia bacterium
GGCTGCCACTCATTGAGGATCAAACGAGTAAGCGAACGCCTGGGCATCGTCCGCATAAATCTCACCCACTATTCGCCGCGTGTCCTCCGTGTAATACTCACGGTAATCCCTCTCCCGGGAAGCATTTCGATTTGCTTCCACCAACTTTGATTCGATGTTCAATCGCCTGCAAATAAACGCAAAATCCGATTCGAGCTTTTCATAGCGGCCGACAAAATCCAGGGCAGGTTGGTTTCCTTTCAGGCAAACGAAGTGACACTGCGGACGAAAATGCAGGTAAGAGAGAATCTCGCTCCGCTTTAGACCCCGGCGCACAAAGCTGTCAAAGTCCTCATAGGGCGATAGATTTTCAGCCGCCCACCTTCGGTTGTCCTCGTTCATTCCTCCTTTTTTCAAAAACCAAAACGCAGAAACGAGACGGTCCCACGGATTTCTGACAAAGGTAAACTTAAAGTAGCTGATGAACTCCGCGGGGGTGTACACGATTTGATACTGCTTCAATGGCTTATGTCCGCCACCAAGATTTCCAAATAAACTTTTGCAAACTGCAACGCCGGCGCACTTGGGTATATGGACAAATATACATTTGAGATCGTCGAAGCCCCGGAAGCAAAAACCTGCGGCGTTTTCGCGCGTACGCTGCTCCTGCAAGCCCCGGAATCTTTCCCGGCGGAAAACCTGGACGCGCCATCGGCGTAAATAGTGTCCGGTCAATGAATAGCCGTTTTGCCGGAGACGATCGATTTCGCTCATGTTCCCGCAGAGAATATTGTCCAGTTGGTTTTGCGGCAATTTGAATAAAATCCGCCGCTTTCACCTGACACCGCGTGTCTCACAAATCCGGCGTCGTTCTTTTCCACTTTCGGAATAAATTCACCACGCGACGGGGCAGCATTTCAGCAATTTTAATTTTAAGAAGCTCGTCGGGATGAAACTGCCCACGCAGGCTAAGGTCTGTGTAACGTCCGGTGAGATCAATAAATGAAAACCGCCGGTCGTTCGTTTTTTCCATCAGGAACTGGTCATGGGGCAGCGCGTAAATGCGGCTGCCCACCGCTTCGGCAAAATATACCGCGAAAGGGAACACCATGGTCGGTTCAAAACAAGTGCGATGCTGCCAAGCCGCCCGGCTAAGATCATCGCCGCCGATAAAACCGCCGGCCCGCACTTTGGGGTGGACGCGAATTAAATCAACGCTAATGCCTCTCAACGTGTGGTCGCCGTCAATATAGGCAAAATCAAGCGAGTCATCGGGGATGTCTTCGATGACCTCGGTCGTTCGACCGCGTAAAATAACCCGCTTGTCCGCCGCAAAATCCGTTTTCGACCTGGTTTCCGCCAAAAATCCCTCAAACACTTCGTCACTTTTATTGGCTGGCTTGTTCCAATCCTCCAAATGCTTCCACGGATCAATCAGATAATACTTTTGCAACGACTTGCATTCGGCAAGGATTTTGGCTGCGAAATCGCCACGATAAACCCCTACCTCGGCCATCGTTTCTGATTGAACGGCGCGGATGAATTCAATCCACAGCTCAATCCGTGATTGCGCGCTGGCAGCGCATTTTTTGATGATCTCTTCGGTATTGTTCACATCCCTTTTTAGCCTACTCACACTGCGCGCGCGGAGCAACTTTCGATTTAACGGCGAGAGGAACCAATGTTTTAAACTGCATGGTGGCCAAGATGCCCAAAAACTCGCTTTCATCGAGATGGCCGCCGACATAAGCTGCGCGGGATGATTTCATTTCTGCGCCGGCTCTGGACGTACGTGAAGCCCTACAAGGCGCGGCTCATGATGGGTCTGGCCTGCGGCATTCTTTACGCGGGCGCCAACGTCGCTCTTGTCGGCGTCGTGCGATTGGTGATCAACGTGGTTTTTCACCAGGACCTCTCGGGTTCGATTGACCACGAGACAGCAAAAGCCGGCCCTTTCCACGACACCATCAAACACATTTCGGAATATCTTTCGGCACATCTGCCTAAAATTCCGTCGCCCTCCACTCGTGCCGGCATGGCAGTGCTGGTGGGCCTCATCCCGGCAGTGATGTTGCTTCGGAGCCTGTGTGGCTATTTGAACACCTATCTGATGACGTGGGCCTCCTCGCGCACCATCGCGGATTTGCGCTCCAAGCTGTTCGATCATTTGCAAAATCTTCCGCTCAGTTTTTTCAGCCAGGCGAACACCGGGGATCTGATTTCGCGCATCACCAGCGACACGCAGACCATTCAGGGCATTTTGAACAGTGCCATCAGCACCAGCATCCGTGATCCGCTTACGATTATTGCGCTGCTGGCCTATAATCTTTACCAATACCGCGAACTCACGCTTCTTTCCATCATCGTGCTGCCGATCTGTGTCGTGCCGATTTCCATCTACAGCCGCAAAGTGCGCAAATCCGCGCGGGCGATGCAGACGCACGCGGCCGAGCTTTCCAAATTGATGCACGAATCGTTCACCGGCAACCGCGTCGTCAAAGCCTACAATCTCGAGGGAACCATGCTGGCGCAATTTCGCGCGACGACTCAAAAATACGTCGGCCACATCATGCGCGTGGTGCGCGCCAACGAAATTCCAGGCAACGCCATGGAGTTTTTCGGCTCCATCGGCATCGCGGCGGTGATTTATTATGTTTCCGGCACGGACATGAAGCCGGGCGATCTTTTGTCGTTCGTGGGCAGCATTTACGTCATGTACTCGCCGATCAAGAATGTTACCCGGCTCTACAACCAACTGCACCAGGCCGAAGCGGCCAGTTCCCGCGTGTTCGAACTTCTGGCTATTAAAAACGACATCATCGATCCGCCCAATCCGGTCCCGCTCAAAGCGGCGGGAGTGGATGTTCATTTTGAAAACATCGAATTCCGTTACGGCGAAAAGGCGGTGCTGCGCAACATCGATCTCACCGTAAAAACCGGCCAACTCGTGGCGCTCGTGGGCGGGAGCGGTTCCGGAAAAACGACGCTGGTGAATTTGCTCCCGCGCTTTTACGACCCGCAACAGGGCCGGGTGCTCGTGGGCGGGACGGACATTCGCGACGTCGCGGTCAAGGACCTGCGACGGCAAATTGCGATTGTCACGCAGGACACGATACTTTTTCACGACACGATTCGGAGCAACATCGCCGCGGGAAACTCCGGCGCAACGGACGCTGAAATCGAAGCCGCGGCGCGCGCGGCCAATGCCAGCCAGTTCATTCTGGAAAAACCGGAAGGTTACAACACGATCATCGGGGAAAAAGGTGTGATGCTCTCCGGCGGCCAGCGGCAGCGCCTCTCCATTGCGCGCGCGATCCTGAAAAACGCACCGATTTTGATCCTCGACGAGGCGACCAATGCCCTCGACGCGGAGTCGGAGCGCGTGGTGCAGGAGGAGCTGGAGAAGCTGATGAAGGGGCGCACGACGATTTGCATTGCCCATCGGCTTTCTACGATTCAAAAAGCGGATGTCATCGTGGTTTTGAACGAGGGCCGGATTGTGGAAACCGGCACGCACGCGCAACTTATCGAGCGCGGTGGCGTTTACCAAAGATTGTATGAAATACAATTTCAGTCTTGAAAGAGACCAAAGGACGTCCGAATCCTCGCGGGGCAAACGCATCCACTTTCTCATTAACACCGTGGCTTCAGCCCGGTGCCGTGAGGGCGCGAGGCTTCATCAGCCGTTTCAACGGCCTCGGGTAAGCCGACCAGAAGCCGTTGAAACGGCTGCTGGCGCTTTCTTTCGATCCTTTCACCGGGCTAAAGCCACGGTGTTAATGAGAGGACCAAAAAATAATGGATCTACCCCTGAAAACCCTCGAATTCGAGTTGCTTTGCGGGGCGAAATTAACAAATATCCTACGATATTATGCGTTCGAAGATTTTGACAGCGATAGTGGTCCTGGTGGTTATCGTCGGCATCGGCGTGGGGGTCGGCCTGCTGGCAGGTCGCGGGCCGGGCAATTCGCAGCCGGCGCTCGCCCAGGATTCGCCATCAGACGCGGGCTCGCGCACGGCGGTCGCAGCGAACACGCAAGCGACGGCCCCGTCGCAGAATCCGGCGGACATGAAACCAATCGTTCCGATTGAGCCGGTGCCCGTGGTTCAAACCAGCAATATTGCGCAAGCCGCAACCAACTCGGCCTCCGAGACAAATTGGGAAGATAAAATCGACGACATCGTTGGTTCTGACGACGCGGACACCAACAAAGTGAAGCAACTTTTTGCATTATTTCCCAAATTGCCACCCGACGGCCAGGAGGAAGTAGCGCAGCACCTCTCGAACCTCGTTGATGATGAAGACTACGCGCCGTTGGGCGAGTTGTTGAAGAATGCAAAACTGCCTGAAGGCGTGCTGGATGAGCTGCTGGCCGACGTGCTCAACCGTCCGAACGATTTGAAGCTGCCATTGTTGTTGGACCTGGCGAGCAATCCCGATCACGCGAAAAAGGATGAAGCGAAGGATTTGCTCGAATTGTATCTGGGCGAGGATTACGGCTCCGATTGGAACGCCTGGGGAACCCACATGACCAATTGGATGCAGCAGAATCCGGATTAGCGGAGTGCGGAATTCCTTCCGCGAAAGTGTTAATGACGAATGACGAATGACGAATTGCCGGGTGGGTACTGCGGTCCATTTGTAATTCGTCATTCTACCGACACGTTCAATGAATTCGTCGCTCCGCATTCTGCGATTGTTAGCAACCCATCCTTGCACGCTCTCACCTCGCAGGAGTAATTTGTCTTCATGTCGCACGCGGATTTTGTTCATCTTCACTTGCACACCGAGTATTCGCTGCTCGATGGCGCGTGCCGGGTTGACCGGCTCGTGGAGAAGGCCCATGAACTGAAATTCCCCGCGCTGGCCATCACCGACCACGGCGCGATGTACGGCGCGATTGATTTTTACAAGGCCGCGCGCGAGAAAGGCATCAAACCCATCGTCGGCTGCGAGGTGTATGTCGCGCCCGGCTCGCGGCTGGAAAAAAAGCAGGGCAGTGGCACGCGCGATATTTATCATCATCTCGGCCTGCTCGCGAAGGACGAGACCGGCTACAAAAATCTCATCAAACTGACGACTGCCGCGCATTTGGAGGGTTATTATTACAAGCCGCGCATCGACAAGGAAATTCTCGCCGCGCACAGCGAAGGGCTGATTGCGATGTCCGGCTGTCTCGCGAGCGAGATTCCGGATTTGATCATGAAGGACCAAATCCAAAAGGCGCGCGAGGCGGTGGATTGGTTCAAGCAAACGCTCGGTGCGGACAATTTTTTCCTCGAATTGCAAAATCACGGCATGGCGGACCAAGCGCGGGTCAACAAGCAGTTGATTGCGTTTGCGAAGGACTTCGGCCTGAAACTCGTCGCCACCAACGATGTTCATTACATCAACAAAAGCGATTCGCACGCGCACGATTGCCTGGTGTGCATCGGCACGCAGGATTTGTTGAGCAATCCCAAGCGGATGGGCGCGAGTTATGCCTCGGAACAATTTTACCTGCGCTCGGCCGAGGAAATGAAAGCGCGCTTCGCCGAAGTGCCGGAGGCTGTGAAGAACACGTTGGAGGTCGCGGAGAAGTGCAATTTGGAAATCGAGTTCGGCAAGCTGCATTACCCGGTGTTTCATCCGCCGGAACATTTCACGCGCGAAGGATTTTTGCGCCAGTGGCTCGCCGAAGGTTTATTCCGCCGTTACACGATTCACGCGAAGGCGGAGGGAATAGAGTTTATCATCGAGGGCATTGATGATCCGAAACGGTTGCCGACGTATACCGTAGGACAGACTTCTCCCGACGCTTTGGGATCTCAAACTTCTTCCGTGGAAAAAAATGGAGACAGGCAGGATGCCTGTCCTACGATAAACGACCCCGCCATCGCTGGCGCCATCAAAACGGTCATTGACCGGTTGCAGCGGGAACTTGAAGTCATCGAGAAAACCGGTTTCATCAGCTACTTCCTGATCGTCGGCGATTTCATCCGCAAAGGACGCGAAATGGGCGTGGCGTGCGTGGCGCGCGGCTCGGCGGCCGGTTCGCTCGTCACTTACCTGCTCGAAATCGCGAACGTGGATCCGATTCGTTACGGGTTGCTGTTCGAGCGGTTCCTGAATCCCGAACGCGTCAACCCGCCGGATATTGACATTGATTTTGCGGACGACCGCCGCGCGGACGTGATTGAATACGTTCGCGGCAAATACGGCCGCGAAGCTGTGGCGCAAATTATCACGTTCGGCACCATGGGCGCCAAGTCCGTTGTGCGCGACGTGGGCCGCGTGATGGGCCTGAACTACAGCGAGTGCGATCGCCTGGCCAAGATGATTCCCTTTGACCTGAAGATGGATTTGACCAAGGCGCTCAAGCAATCGCCGGAACTCAAGGAAGCCTACGAGACCGAGGAAGCCACGCGCGAGTTGATCGATACGGCTTT
>DASXHY010000245.1:0-2599 GCA_036488095.1 Verrucomicrobiia bacterium
CCGCACATATTTCACCCACCTGACCCACGATTACGATCACGACCTCTCGCAGGCGGAACTGCCGCCCGGCGTCCAGTTGGCGTATGATGGCTTGAAAGTAGATTGCATCGGCAAACACTTGTGAGTCGGGCAGCTTCGGGCTAATGTCATTTCGCGATTTCATGCGAACATTTTTAATTCTAATTTCACTTTTAGCCGTCACCGGCGTGATTCACGCGGGGAATCCCGGCGACGAAGTCATTGTCATCTACAACAGCCGCGTGCCGGAATCGAAAGGCGTGGCCGAGTATTACGCCGCCAAACGAAAAGTGCCGCCCGGCCAGATTTTCGGCTTCGCCCTGAGCACCAACGAAGACATCTCGCGCACGGAATTTCATGACAAATTGCAAAAGCCGCTCGCCCATCAACTCGAATCAAAAAAACTCTGGCACATCGGCTCGGAAATTTTCCCGGCCACAAAAACCGCTCCGGCAAAAGTTCTGTGGCTCGTCAAACAAACGAAAATCCGTTACGCCGTGCTCTGTTACGGCGTCCCCGTGCGCATCGACGAGGATCCCTCTCTCAAAGAGGACATCGACGCGGCGGTCCGGCCGGAGTTGCGCCGAAACGAGGCCGCCGTGGACAGCGAACTCGCGCTGCTGCCGTGCATCGAAGAGAACTTGCCGCTGACCGGCCCGCGGCTCAACGCGTGTTTTACCACCACCAACGCCACCCGCTTCAATCCCACCAACGGTATCCTTATGGTCACGCGCCTCGATGGCCCCAGCGCTGAAATCGCGCGCAGCCTGGTGGACAAATCCATGGAAGCGGAGACGAACGGCTTATGCGGGCGCGGGTATTTCGACACTCGCAACCTGCCGACCAATTCCGCCTATAGTGTTGGTGACAACTGGATTCTTGGCGCGGCAAAAGTTTGCCAGTATTTGGGCGGAATCGAAACCGTCATCGACACCAATGCCGCCACCTTCCCGGCCGACTTTCCCATGAGCCAGATAGCGATTTACTGCGGCTGGTATGACCAAAACGCCTCCGGACCGTTCGCGCAAAAAACCGTTGAGTTCATGCCCGGCGCTTTTGCCTATCACCTGCATTCCTTCAGCGCCTCCGTCGTGCGCAGCACCACCGAACGCTGGGTCGGGCCGTTTCTGGCCAAAGGCGCCGCCGCCACCATGGGCAGCGTCGCCGAGCCGTATATCAGCGGCACGCCGGACGTGTCCATCTTTTGCGCCCGCTGGATTGGGCTCGGCTTCACGTATGGCGAGGCCGCGTACGCCTCGCAAGAAACACTTTCCTGGCAAACCACGGTCATCGGCGATCCGCTCTATCGGCCTTTTGGAAAATCGCTCCAGGCGCTCGTCGAGGAACAGCAAAGCACGCACAGCAAAACAATTGAATGGTCCCTGTTGCGGGCCGCCAATATCAGCTTGTTGCACGGCAAACGTCCCGCTGAATTAGCGGCCGGCCTGCAAAACTTGCCCGTGACAAAACAAAGCGCGGTCCTGACGGAAAAAGTCGCCGAGTTATATAACGACGCCGGCATGCCCGCTTCCGCCGTCGAAGCGTACGAGAACGCCTTGAAGCTCGATCCTTCCCCCCTGCAACGCGTCCGCATCCGGCTGAACCTCGCCGAAAAACTCGCCACCGACAATAAAACCAGGGAAGCGTCTGCCGATTTGAAAGCGCTGCTCGAGGAAGAGCCGGATTATCCCGGCAAAGCCATCGTCGAAAAAAGACTCATGGAACTCGAAAGCAAGCTCGGCGATAAACAAGCCGCCTCCGCTCTTCCGAACGGCACGAATCCCTAAAGATGCCCATCTTCTACGACACCCACGCGCACCTCGACTATCCCGATTTCGCGCCGGATTTCGATCAGGTCATCCAACGCGCCAATGCCGCAGGAATCAACAAAATCATTTCCATCGGCACGGACCTCGATAGCAGCCGGCGCGCGCTTCAATTGGCGGAAAAATTCCCCTGCGTTTACGCCGTCGCCGGCTGGCACCCATCCGACGCCACCCGCGCCCCCGACGACATCCGCGACGCACTTCGCGAACTGGGCCATCACCCCAAAGTGGTGGCCCTCGGTGAAACCGGGCTGGACTACCATCGTTTGCCGAGCCAGAAACCTGAATTCACCGCGTCAGACGACGAACGCTACAAACAAAAACAAGCCACCCTTTTCCGCCAGCACCTGGAAGTCGCGGCCGAATTAAAATTGAATTGCGTCATTCATCAACGCGACGCACTTGAGGACACGCTCGCGCAACTTCAACCGTTTGCCGACCGCGTGCGCGGCGTCTTTCATTGCTTTGCCAACGACGCCGCCACGATGACACGCATCCTCGCCCTGAATTCGCTCGTCAGTTTCACCGGCATTGCGACTTTCAAGAACGGCCAGAACGTCCGCGACACCATTGCCGCCACGCCCCTCGGCCAATTCATGCTGGAAACCGATTGTCCATATCTCGCGCCCGTTCCCTATCGCGGAAAGCGATGCGAACCTGCCTACGTGAAAGAAATTTCAGAACTCGTGGCACAAGTGAAATCCTGTTCCCTCGAAGACCTCAGCGCCGCCACCTGCGCCACCGCGCATAATTTT
>DASXHY010000289.1:0-3631 GCA_036488095.1 Verrucomicrobiia bacterium
AACCCAACCCTGAAAACCATCGCCGGCCTTTTCGGCTGTATCACGGTGTCCCTTGCCGTCCGCGCGGTTTTGCCGGCGGATTACACGGGAAAACCTTTTGAGGATTCCGTTTACAAATCAGGTCCGCAAACCATTCCCGGCCGGATCCAATGCGCCTATTTTGATTTCGGCGGCGAAGGCATCGCTTATCACAGCGACGGCACGAATCACGGCAGTGGTGAATTGAACTTGAAACCCGAGCATCATCGTCCGCATGCCACGCCATACATCTGGACGTTTCGATCCAATGAAACTGTGAGCGTGTCGTATACGAAGGACTTCGCCGATTTCAACCACAAGAGTCCAGTTCCGTTCAGCCCGGACACCAATCAGTTTTACATCGGCTGGACCAAGGACGGGCAATGGGTGAATTACACGGTGGATGTGAAAACGGCCGGGACATACAAAATCGTCGCGCTTTATTCCGGCCAGCAGACAGGATTCGCATTTTTAATCAATCACAAGCCCGTCAGCGGATGCAAAATACCCGTGAAAACGGAAGGGTTCCATACCTGGAACAAAGCTGAAGTTGGAACGATCGTTTTCCCCGAGACCGGCCCGCAACTTCTGACCTTCCAATATAATCACGGCAACAACTTTGCCTATTTTGATTTTTTGCTGGAAACGAACGGGCCGGCGGCCCCGGTTAATTGATCAGCGACACAACCGCCCGCGGGTCAAATTTCTCAGTTAAGATCCAATTCGTCCTTGCTCAGGAATTTTGGAAAGGGCTTGTGCGGCTCGAGTTGGTACCAGAAAGCGACGGACGCGATGTCATCCTGCAACCGGAGATATCGCCCTTCGGATTTCCATCCCAGGGCCTGGATGGTGACCTTCAAATCCTTATCGAACCGAACCGGGTCCTGGATGTGCCAGCGATACAATCCGAAGCGCGTTTGCGAATCATACAGTCCGTCGGGACGGATGACCTGGGCGAGCCCGCTATAGGGCGTTGAAAATTCCGTGTAATGCCCCTTCCCGTCCGTCTTGGTCTCAAAATCGTACGAGCCGCAAAAATAATCTTCCGTGCCCGTGCCGCAGATGGTCGGAAATTCCTTGTCGCCGTCCAGGTAGAATTTGATTTCGCCTTCGCCCCACCAACCCCGATTGTGAACACCCCACGCGAGATAGGTGCCGACGTATTGGCCTTTGCCCTCCACGCCGTCGAGAATCGTGTACAGCCCTTTCGTCTTTAACGGATTCTCACGGCGAAATTGAGCATGGAAATATGCCGCATCGGCGGGCACGGAGGTGAGCGCGTAATTGATCTGGTAATAAATGGTCATCGCGCTGTCATCCATGTTCTCCAGCGTGATTTTGCATTTTTTGCGGAACGGCATTTGCCAATAACAATTGAACGCGCTACCCGGATTCACACACACCGGCAGCGACGTGATCTGGCAATATCTTCCCAGGCCGCACGCAAAGAAATCACCCATCGGGCATTCGACCGACGGATCCGTTTCGTCGTCCCAATAAAACCGAAGGATGAATAAACGCGTTTTATCGAGCGGCGCGGGCGTCATCCAAATCTGCTGGATGACTCCCGAACCGGAAATTTCGGCGAGCGTAAACGTCGAGTGCGCGGCGATGCGGACATTGGGAGATACCTTCCAGCCCTGCCCCAATTCCCGCGCCGCGCCTTTGGCCGCCGTGCCGTTCGTGGACATGCCGGCCTTGCCTTTTTCGCCGGTGAAATTTTCGGGGCCGATGGAGCGCGATTGCGCGTCCGAGACGCGATAAAGATTGCCGAGATTCAAACCGAGGCCGTCAAACGGCGCATCGGCGGCGAAAACGGCGGTTTGAATGCACAGTGAAAGCGACAGGAGGATGTTTCTGGTAAATATTTTCATTGGCTACTCTTTCTTGGATGATACAGCCACAGCAATGTTTTCGGTGAGCCGCGATTTTATGACATTCAAATTTAGGAGCAACAAATTAAGTGACATTCAGAAGACTTTTAACGCAAAGGCGCAAAGGTGCGAAGACGCAAAGGCCTTGAAATGTTTTCGATGACCTCTTTTAGATCACTGCTCTGCGAATGGGTTTTCGGATCGGCGCGTTTTAGTTCTGCACCGCTTACTTTGCGCCTTTGCCCCTTAGCGCCTTTGCGTTGAATCACTGTGCTCGATACGCCTTTAGAGGCTAATTTTTCCAACTTGGAACCGGCGCGCTGGACGCCTAAACTTCGCGCATGGCAAATACGTTTGGGAATTTGTTCCGCATCACTACCTGGGGTGAATCTCATGGCGGCGGTGTGGGCGTGGTCGTGGATGGCTGCCCGCCGCGGCTCGCCCTGACGGAGGCGGATATCCAACCCGATTTGGATCGCCGCCGGCCTGGCCAATCAAAAATTGTGACGCCGCGCAAGGAAGCCGATCGCGTGGAAATTCTTTCCGGCACGTTCGAAGGCAAAACCCTTGGCACGCCCATCTCCATGTGGGTGCGCAATGAAGACGCAAGGCCGGAAGCTTACAGCGAGATGGCCACAAAATTTCGTCCGTCGCACGCGGATTATACTTATCAGGCGAAATATGGTATTCGCAACTGGCAGGGCGGCGGACGCACCAGCGCGCGCGAGACTATTGGCCGCGTGGCCGCGGGCGCCATCGCGAAAAAACTTTTGCGCGTACGTTACGGCGTGGAAGTGCTCGCGTTCGTGAAACAAGTCCAGAAAATCTCAGCGGAAATTGATCCGGAAAAAGTGAAGTTCGCCGATATTGAATCGAACATCGTTCGCTGTCCTGATGCAACAGCGGCGGAAAAAATGATTCGTCTCATCGAAAAAATGCGCCGCGCGGGCGATACCGTGGGCGGAATCGTCGAAGGCGTGGCGCGCGGTGTGCCAGCGGGTTGGGGCGAGCCGGTGTTCGATCGGCTCGAAGCCGACCTCGGCAAGGCGATGTTGAGCCTGCCCGCCTCCAAGGCGTTTGAAATCGGCTCGGGTTTTTCGAGCATCCTCCTCACCGGCTCGCAGCATAATGACGCATTTCGCTCGAAGGGCGGCAAAGTTTTCACCACGACCAATCGCTCCGGCGGCATCCAAGGCGGCATTTCCAACGGCCAAACGATTTATTTTCGCGTGGCCTTCAAGCCCGTCGCCACCGTCATGCAGGAGCAGGACACGGTGGACGTTGATTTCAAAAACACCACGCTGAAGGCCCGCGGCCGCCATGACCCGTGCGTGCTGCCGCGCGCGGTGCCGATGGTTGAAGCGATGACCGCGCTGGTATTGATCGACCACGCCTTGCGCCAAAAAGCGCAGTGCGAGTAAGCAAGCGATGAAAAAACCTCTCTCGAGTCCGCCACCTGGCAAACGAAGCAGGTGGCGAAAACTGGCATTTTGGGCGGTGGGCCTCCTGCTCTTTTACACCATCGCCGGATTTTTCATTCTGCCGCAAATTATTCGTTCCGTTGCGGCAAAGAAAATGTCGGCGCAACTTGGCCGCGACGTCAGCATTCAGCAGGTCAAGCTGAACCCGTTCACGTTTTCCACCACCATTCGAGGGTTGGCCATCAAGGAAAAGAGCGGCGAGCCGTTTGTTTCGTGGGATGAAGTGTATGTGAATTTTCAGCTCGCGTCCTTTTTCGG
>DASXHY010000365.1:0-12797 GCA_036488095.1 Verrucomicrobiia bacterium
CGCCGCCTCCCGAATGCGCATTAGTGCCCTTCAAGCCATCCGCAAAAATCAGCCCATCGATCTGGATATTGCCGCCGACCGATAACAGCGCCGCGCCACCGCCGCCCCCGCCACCTGCCGAGCCCGTGCCGCCCCCGCTGCCGAGTGCGGCGGGGTTCGTCGTGGAATCATACGCCGCGCCGCCTCGCGCAAACGTGGAACTCGATCCGCCGCTGCCGCCATGCGCGCCGCCGCCACCCGCTGTGAAGACAAATGGATAATTCGTCGCGTGACTCGTGCCCGCGCCGTTGGGGAAACCAATGCCGCCCGCATAACCTTTCCCCGAAACATTGATCGCGCCGCCCGTGGCGATTTGCACGTTATTGTTCACAGTGAGATTGAAGCCTTGAAACTCCTCGTCCCAATCGTAATCGACCAGGACCGAAGCGCCCTCGGCGATTGCCGAATTCGTCGTCAGTGTCAGTTCCGCGAACTGGTTGGAAAACGTGACGATGTAATCCACATTTTCCGTGTAGAGGATGCTCGCCGAACTATCCATCACCAGGATGCTGCTCCCAAAGACATTGGTGTTGTTCAAAACCGCCGGGTTCGTGGCGCTAAGCGTATGCGGCTCGTCAGAAACTGAAACGGTGAGTAGCTGCGGCCCGTACGGGAAGGGTGAATGCGTCAGCACCCCGCCATTCAGCAATTGCACGCTGTTAAACGCGTGCGGGCCGTCCACCGTCAGCGTGCAATTCGTCACGACGATGTCCTGATCATCGAAGGAAGAATCGGCGAAGCTGATGAATGAGTCGTGAATGAAGGTGACGGCCACTGCGCTGGTGATCTGCGCGCAAAACAGCAAGGCAATGGCCCCAAGTCGGGATGTTCCAAGGGTATTCATTTTCCAAGTGAGCCCTTTATACGTCCGTCAAAAAAACTTTGGAAGAGCTTTCTGACGTGTGCTGGCAGACGCACAGAGTACCGGGAGTGCCAGAGCAATTTTCGTGGAAAACCACGGAAAACAAAAGACCAATTTCCCTGAGAGACTGTCTGAAGCGGTAAAATCTCACGCGTTATGCGTGAAAATTTCACTGATAGTCGGGCGGACTATTGGTCAGAATACCGAAAAATCTTTGCCGCGCCGCTGTCGCCCCGTGATTCCCAGGCTTGCTGATTGAATTCCGGCGCTTGTTGCAGCGTGGCGGCGTCCGCATCCAACAGGAGCTTATGCCGGCTATCCGTTGGACTTAAAGCTGTCAACGGCACGGCATATTCATGGTCGTGCCGGTAAAACCGGGTCGTGGAAATAATTGCGAACGCGGGACGCGGCGGCCCAAAGCTCACCAGCAAGTCCATCACCTCGCCAACCTTTTCTTGCTTTGAGTTCACCACTCGCAAGCCGATCAGATCGTTTGCAAATTTTAACTCGGCAGGCGGTGGATTTGTCGCCGGGCCCGCCTCGCGTCCCGTAGTGGACAGGGCATATTTGGTGGCGTTCCGCGCGTTGGCCGGCGAGGTTTCGAAATAGCGCGAGATTTCCCGCTCGCGCGCCGGTTGGCCCAGCAACGCGAGATTGGAGGCTTTGAAAGTCGGGGCATTCTTCCACTGCTCGTTTGTTGCGAAGAGAGCGAGCGTGTCACGTTTTGTCGTGCCGGCGGACATCACTTCCGCGGGCGCCAGCTTCAAAGTCGAGTGCACGCCAAAAAAACCGCCCGAGCCAATCACCGCATATTTGAGCTCGCCGGTCCGGATATCGACGATGAGATTTCGCAACGTGCCGACTTTTCGGGCGTCGCTGTCCTCGACTTTCATGCCGAACAATTGCCCCGCTTTGACCGGCGTTGAAAACGGGCTGGTTTGCGCCGCACCCAACACCGCCCACGCCAGCGTCACCACCAGCGGCAGAGCGAAAAGAATCCTTACCGTGACGGGCCGTTTCGACATGGACATATAGTAGCAGTTTACCCCCGGCGACACCATTAGGGTTTGCCCCCTTACGCAATTGGGTAATTCTACGAATCCTGAACAGCTCATAAATTTGCCGCGAACGAAATCAACCGGCGGTATTCCCCCAGAATCGTCCGTATCGCCACTACCAGCGATTCGACCTGCAAATCGATGGTCGCGTGGTGTGGTGTTTCAAAAATAATCTCAAACGGCGGATCAGACTGCATCGGCGCAGCGAGAATGCCGTCGTAACTGTGGTAAATAATTCCGTCGCGCGCCGCGAAACCGTCGATCGTCGCGTTGACGTTGCGCGGGAGAATTTTTCCGGCCTCGGACAGCGCCGGGCGCAGCAGGTTTTCCGTCAAGGTGTGCC
The DNA here is from genome assembly GCA_036488095.1 of Verrucomicrobiia bacterium. Taxonomy (GTDB): domain Bacteria; phylum Verrucomicrobiota; class Verrucomicrobiia; order Limisphaerales; family DASXHY01; genus DASXHY01. The sequence goes on from DASXHY010000365.1 coordinate 2,303, forward strand.
CGCGCACAAATCCATAGATGCCGTCGCTCGTGTCGTCCGCGTGCAGTTGAATGATGCCGCTGAAATGCCGCGTGCGCAGTTCGTGCTCAAGGATTGCGATTTCCGGCTCGGCGGATGATTTCCAGAACTCGCGATTGAGGTCCTTGCCGCGGCGCGAGTGGCGCGTGTTGTCCTCGAACCCGGTGGGATTGCAAACGGGATAAATATGCAGCAGAAAATTTTCCGCGATCTCCGGCTCGCGCACGGCGTGTGCCAGGAATTGCGCGGCGGCCAGCGCGCCCGCCGGTTCATCGCCATGAATCGCGGCGAAGATGGCGATGTGAATCGGGTCGCCGCTGTTCGGCCCGCGAAAAGTGAAACGGGGCAGGGAATATTTCCGCGCGTCGATTTCAAAGGACCCGAGCGCCTCGAATTGCACGCCCGGCAATCCCATCAGCGGCTCCAGCAATTGCGCGGGGGATCGGCGCCCGCCGGCGGGTTTTAGTTGGGATTCGAAATCATTCACTCGCGCGAAGTATCCGCAAAAATTATTTTCACACAAGCGCGCAACGTGCGCCTCCCCCGGGACGTCCTGCACGGTTGAAAATATTTCTTCATTTTTTTCACGGGTGCCCCTTGCCGAACGAATTCAGCGGGCTAGGTTTCGCCTTCGCCGAAAAAATCGGCGCTAACTAATGAAAGGAAAACTATGCAAATGATACCGCAAAATCAGGATCCGGCCCGTGCGCGGGCGTTCTTCGAGCAGAAAGTGGCTTTCACTACCGGCCCGGGGGAAGTGGAGCACGCGATCAAGAGTCACGAAAATATTGTGATCGTGGACGTGCGGGAAGCGGAGGATTACGCCAAGGCTCATCTGCCGGGCGCGATCAATCTGCCGAAGGGAACCTGGAACAATCCGGAAGGGTTGCAGAAAAATCGGACGAACATTGTCTATTGCTACACGCAGCAATGTCATCTCGCGGCGAATGCCTGCGTGCAGTTCGCGGGCCAGGGTTATCCCGTGATGGAGATGGACGGCGGCTTCGAGGCGTGGCAGGAAAACGAACTCGAAACCGAGAAGGGCAGCAACCGTGTCGGTGCGGCCGGCCAACGCGCCTTCTCGCGTTGAGGCTATTTGTGGGGAACAGCGGGCAACCACTCTGCCCGTCCTGTGTGAGCGTTCGATCAGCGAAAATTCTATTGCCCGGGCGAACCATCCTGCGCGCGCGGCTCGGTAGGCAATGAAACCACAGGCAGATAAATTCCCACCGGTGTTCGACTCCACCACTCGCCCGTTTTCCGGCGCGTCGCGGCGTCGGTGAAATGATACTCGTACATTACTGCGCGAATGTATTTCGGGGGCGCATTCGGGAAGGGATTTTTTTCAAGCAACGCCAGCACCTGCGGCGAGCCTTGCAGGAGCCGGATGCAAAAATTCACAAACCACGGATTTTCCCGGTAATCGCCTAAAGCGGCGAACCACATTTGCCAGTCCAGGCGCGGCTGGTGCGGCTCGACAAAACGCGGGCGGCGTTTTAAATCGCCCGCCTTGTATTTGAATTCATACGCCTGCCAATTCACACCGTCGTTGCTGCCCTCGACGATGATTTCCGGCCGAGAGGTCGTCATCACCTGGAAAAGCCCGTAGCCGTTGAAGGAACGAAACGGCATGAACCATTCGTAAACCGTCAGCGCCTTGCCCGGCAGCCAGATTCGGGTGTGAAACATCTCCCTGAACTGCACGGCGGACGTGATCAGGACCACGGCCACGAGCGGAAACAGAAGTCCGCGGCGCGCCATTTCGAGCGGGAATGCGGTGTCGTGCCGGAGCACGGAAGAAACGCCGCACCATCTGGCGGGCAGACATTTTTGAAGCGCTGCATCATCGAGCAACGTGAGGCACAAAACTATCGTCAGCAGATTGAAGAAACAATAGTTGCCGGTGAGCATGATGAAGAATTGCAGCGCGAGGAGGGCGAGGAACGCCAGTTGCCTGGGCCGGCGTGGAAAAAAAATCAGGAACGGAATTCCAAGTTCAATCACGAACATTCCGATCGTGTCGCTGCGATGCACCCACGCCGGAAAATGATGCGCATACCACCCAATCCAGGTCGGCAGCGGCTGCGTTTCGAAATGATAATTCAGCGCCGTCAGGTCGCGCCACGTCGGATCGCCGCTGGTCAGCTTCACACAACCGGAGCGGAACATCAGTTTGAACAGCAGCCACCGCAGCAACCAGAGCGCCACGCGTGAAGGTGGTGTTTCGCGCGATGGACGCTTCGGCAGCCATTGCAACGGCGCAAAAAAAATCGCGAGCAACCCGGTTTCCAGCAAGAGCACGTCCCATTGAAAACCAAGGAATGGATCGCTCACCGAACACAGCGACAGATAAATCAGCCACAACAAAAACAAGCAGGGCGCGGGCGCGATTCCAACGATGAGCAACACCGCCAGCGCGGTCCCGGCGGCGCATTGGAAATTCAGGAAGCCATCGCTTGAATTGAACCAGCACAGCGTCGGCACATGATAGTAGCGGGTCCAGCCTATGTGCGCGTTGTCCGCTTCGTGCTTCAAAGCTTCCATTGTCTGCTGGACTGGAACAATGCCGTTGCTGCCGATCAGCCCGCTGATTTGCACCCAGAGCGAAACGAACGCGATGAGATAGATTACCCCGAGGCAGCTTAAAAAAGCGCGCCGCACGAGAACATACGAAGGTCGTTCCACGTGCCGTCCCCAGAGAATTTTTGTCACGCGGGAAAAAAACACGCGATGATTCGCCACGATTCGGTAAGTCCATTCGGTAAAGCGCGCGAACAGGGGAAAAGCCCGGTATAAATCCAGCAGCCATCGCCCGTCCCGGCTGTGCGCCAGCGATTGAAACACCGCTTCAGCCCCGCTATGAACCGAACCGTCGGGTTGGATCAATTGCACGGATGAATCAAACGCCGCTCGCGGAATTTCCGGAAAACGCTCGGCGATTTGCAGGTCCTGGGAGGGCAAATAATCGACGGACTCGCCCGTCAGACATTGCCAGCGGTGAATCCACAGCTTGCAAAACCCGCAGTCGCCGTCATAAACGAGCAACGGCTTCGGCGGCGGGGCGGCAACGCGAATCGTGGATTTCACTGCGAAGGTATAATACGAATTTCAAATCTCCACCAGCCACGGAAAATCCATTTGAACAGAAGCGAACAAAGGAAACAAAGTTCTTCTTTCTCTTCGTTTCCTTCTGTTCAACCTCCCGGCACCAACACCGCCGCCCCTCTTATTTTCCCCTCGCGCAAGCGCGCCAGCGCCTCGTTGGCTTGTTCCAGCGGAAACGTCTCCACGATCGTTTTCACCGGAATGCGCGGCGCAATTAGAAAAAATTCCTTCCCATCCCGCCGCGTCAAATTCGCCACCGAACAAACGCTGCGTTCGTTCCAAAGCAAATGATACGGAAATGACGGAACGTCGCTCATGTGAATTCCGCCGCAAACAACCACGCCGCCTTTGTTGAGCGCCTTCAACGCGCGCGGTACGAGTGCGCCGACCGGCGCAAAAATAATCGCCGCATCCAATGGCTCGGGCGGCAATGTTTCCGAATCGCCCGCCCAGGTGACTCCCATCGACTTTGCGAATTGTTGCCCCTCCACATCGCCCGGACGCGTGAACGCATAAATTTCGCGGCATTGATAACGCGCCACCTGCGTGATGATATGCGCCGCCGCGCCGAAACCATAAAGCCCGATGCGCTTCGCATTCCCGGTTTTTCCGAGCGAACGAAAGCCAATCAATCCGGCGCAGAGCAGGGGAGCGGCTTCGGCATCGGACGAACTTTGCGGAATGGGAAAACAAAATCGCTCGTCCGCCACCACGAATTCCGCATAACCGCCATCCACCGTGTAGCCGGTGAACCGCGCGCGGTCGCAAAGATTCTCGCGGTCGGAAAGGCAGAAGGCGCATTCACCGCACGTCCAGCCCAGCCACGGCACGCCCACGCGCGCGCCCACCTGGAACCAGTTCGCGCCGCTGCCGGTTTCGACCACCGTGCCGACAATTTCGTGTCCCGGCACTAGCGGCAGTTTTGGATTATTCAATTCGCCATCCACCACGTGCAAATCCGTCCGGCAAACTCCGCAGGCGCGGACCTGAATCAGCACCTCGCCCGCTTTCGGTTTCGGCGGGGCGATGTCCATCAGGCGAAGCGGCGTTCTCGGTTTTTCCAGCACCATGGCTCGCATGAGGGCAAATTGAACGCGCTTTGCATTCGCAGTCAAGGGAGGCGTTTCCGCCGTCTGCCGCGCCAAAATATCAGCGCTTGTAGATCCGCATTTATGCGGCGGAGCCGAATCTGTGTCGAATCGCGTAAACGCGGAACTACGAGCCATTGGATTGCGCTCGCCGAATTTATTTTTCCGTGCGATGCTCCGACGGATCATATGAAAATTTCCATCGGTTCAGACCATGCCGGTTTTCAGTACAAAGAAAAGATTAAGGAATTCCTCCGCAATCTCGGCCACGAGGTCAAAGATTTTGGCACCAATTCCGACGCACCGGTCGATTACCCGTTGTTCATCCGACCCACGGCTGAAGCCGTCGCGAACGGCGATTGCGAGCGCGGCATCGTACTGGGCGGTTCCGGAAACGGCGAAGCGATCGTGGCGAATCGCGTCAAAGGCGTGCGTTGCGCGCTGTGCTGGAACCTCGAATCGGCGCGCCTTGGCCGCCAGCATAACAACGCCAACGTGATTTCCCTGGGCCAGCGCATGATGACCCTCGAAACGGCGCTGGAAATCGTGCGGGTTTGGTTGGATACGCCCTTTGAGGGGGGGAGACACCAGCGGAGGATTGGGCTTATCGACGCGCCTTGAATTTACGATTTACGATTTACGAGCGCGTGGTTTTTCGTGCCGTAGGAGGCGGTTGAGCTTTCAGATATGAAATTTGAAAATTGCGCATTGAGACTTACGGGAGCATGCCGTCGTCCGCACGCTCGTCAATCGTAAATCGTAAATTTTAAATCAGTTTGGCGAGCTCGGCCTGACTCGCCGCAAAAACTTCCTTGTGCAAGGATCCTCCATGCGAGTCCATCGTGACGACGGCGGGAAAATTTTCCACCTCGAATTCCCAAATCGCCTCGGGCGCGCCGAATTGTTCCATCATGTGGACGTTGCGCACGCGCCTGATGCATTGCGCGAGCACCTGCGCCGCGCCGCCAATGGCGTGCAGATAAACGCAACCGTGTTCTTTGCACGCCGCCAGCGTCTTATCGCCCATGCCGCCTTTGCCAATCACGCCGCGCAAGCCGAAGTCCCGAATCACCTGCCATTGATACGGCTCCTCGCGAATGGACGTGGTCGGCCCCGCGGCGGTGCACTGCCAATGGCCTTGTGCATCCTTGATGACCACCGGCCCGCAGTGGTAGAGAATGCCGTCCTTCAGATTGACACCTGACGGCAGCTTGCCGCCTTCGTGCAAATATTTGTGCACCGCATCGCGCCCGGTGAACAGCGTGCCGGAAATAAGAACTTCATCGCCCACTTTGAGCGAGCGGATTTTTTCTTCGGTGAAAGGGAGCGAAAGATTAATCATGTCAAAAATTCAATTAGCTGGATTCGGGCGAACAACTCTAACGCGGCCTGCGGCAATGTCGGCTTTGCCCTGTTCAATTTTTGCTTTGAACTCGTCGGTCAACTCCAAATCATCTTCCAGAAAATTCGTCAACCAGTCGAGCAACACTTCTTGGTCATCTTTCGACAACCGTTTAACGTCGCCTTTAATTCGTTCGAGCATTGTCGGCAGGAATTTTTAATTGTTTTGCTATTATGGTTGAGAAGCTTCTTCCGTTTCTGGTTCTTCATCCTCGATGGAAAGCGCTTTAATTCGAGGTGAAAAAACTTTGTGGAACAGTTCAGCTTCTTTCTTGAGCCATTTGAAACCTTCTTGCCAGGCGCTCTTTTCACTTGGATCGAAGTCAGGTTTATAGCGTACGATTCGACAGTCTTGGCCGTCTGGCAGTTCTTGCCATTCCAGAGGCCCAGTTTCGGCTTCGATTGATGCTTTTTCCGGAACGAGAAGTTTAAAGGCTCTTTTGGCATTTACGCCGCGCATATAGATTTCGCAACAAAGTCTTTTGTGCATCGCACTGACTTGTAGATTTACGGAAAACTTGGTTCTACCAACGGCAATTCCGTACCAGGATCGTGGCGCTGCTTTGCGGAGACTCAGGAATGTGCCAGTTGTCTTGCAATAGTCTTTGAAGCTATTCCAGAATTCCAGGTAAAGAACTTTTGTTTCTGTAGAAGCAGTCTCTTTGATTTGTGCAGCCACAGCATATTCGTTTGGACTCGCAACAATCTTGAAATATGGAGCAGGAGGCGAATTTCCAATTCGGAAAAGTTGAATCTCGACAGCGTAAAGCCTCAAATTTCCCCCGGTGCATTCATTCAGGAAATCAATTGCTCGGCGATGCTCTTCTGTAAATTCGCGGGCAATCCATATCAGCACTTTCGCTTCGAGTCCGGAAGCGTAAGTAATTACCTTTCCGAGATGATCATGGTTGGTTTTCTCAAGCTGATTCTCGATAACAGCGCGCACGTTTGATGTCGCATCATTTGCGAGAATGTCGACGCGGTACGGCCCAACTGGGACTTCGACGCCTTCGAGTTCCAATTCCAAGTCAAGAGCCTTCGAAAGCTGATCGAGATTTTCAGCCTTTGCCAGCCACAACGTAAAGTCTCTCGCTTCGTCTTTCCAAGCAGTCGTCCGAAGGTCGAGAATTTCTAGTTTTCCGAGAGTGGGAATATTCATGGATATTGTTGCCGAAATTAGTATAGCCAGTCTTTTACCTTCCCGTCGGCATCCAACGCAATGCCCTGCCTCCGATACGCCCAACACATATAGCTCACGCTCACGAAATACGAAGCCGGCAGCCGGTTCAACACGCCAATCTTCGTCCCCAGCAACGTGGTCTTGCCCCCGAAACCCATCGGGCCGATGCCCAGTTTGTTTGCGGTGCCGACGATGTCCTGCTCGAGGTTATCCAGTTCAGGATTGGTGTTCCGGTCGTCGAGTTTGCGCAAAAGTTGCTGCTTGGAATATTCATAGCCGGTCGCGCGATCGCCGCCGATGCACACGCCGAGAATGCCCGGGCCGCAGCCTTTGCCTTGCGCCTGCAGCACGGCGTCAAGAATCGCTTTGCGGCAACCATCGAGATCTCGATTTGCGCTCAACTTTTCATTCGGCAACGAATATTGCGCGCCCACATTTTCACAGCCGCCGCCCTTGAGCACGAGCCGCACGCTGGTTTCCGGCGAGCGATGCTGATGAAAATGCACCGTGGGCGAGCCGGGGCCGAGATTGGTCCCGTCGTTTTTTCCCGTGATCGAGTCCACGGAATTCTGGCGCAGATAACCTTTTTTAGTCGCGAGCTTCACGGCCTCGCGCGCGGCCTCTTCAAACGCGAGTTGGTCGTAGCCAATCGGGCAATCCACGTAAAAAATAATGCTGCCTGTGTCCTGGCAAATCGGTTGCGATTTGTTTTTCGCCAGCGCGATGTTTTGATCGATGATCTTCATCGCGCTCTCCGCGATGGTCCCTTTTTTTTCCTGTTCGAGCGAGTCGAGGATGGCCTTGTGCACGTCGTCCGGGATTTCCGTTGAGGTACGGCGAATCAATTCGAGCAGTGAATCTTGCAACACATTCATCGCGGAAAAACTAATGGCCAGAGCGGTAGAGTTCAAGCCTGCAAGCCCGAACCTCACGGCAGGAGTCGAACTCGATAGAAGCGCCGGGTTATTGTTATGGCATTCGTGTCAATGAGCTGGGTCTGCCCTCCGTCGCCAACCATGTTCGAGGCGGGTTCAGCATTTTGGTCGATGCCCGGCAAATTGCTCCAACTGCCAGGGCCTAAGTCTGGCGAAAATTCCAACGCATAAGTTTGATTGGAAATCGTCGAAAAAGTGAGCATGGGAATGGGCACAAGGCTGACATTATCGGAACCCGGAGGAAAGTACGTGAGGAAATCAACCATGGTGACTGAAAGAACAGGCGGACAAGGCTGAACCACCAGATTGTCCAGCGACCAACTGTCTCCGAAAACTTCAACCCGCGTTAAATTTGTGAACTCCGGCCCAAAATTGTAGGTTTCAAAATCGATTCCGCTGCCCGAAAAACTATTGGTCACTATTGAGCCATCGGACTTATACCCAACAAAATCAATGGAAAGGTCCGGTACCACGTCGCTGTAGCCCGCCAAATCCACGGAAATCAAACTGAACGACAGACCATTGGTAAAACTGAATATTAATCCTGTTCCCTCCTGCAAATAAGCAGTCCCGTCCTCAGGCATGCCGGAAATTCCTCCGCCAATTCGTATGAATTGGCTTCCCGGAGTGTTTGTTTCGGGGGTAAAAACCATCCCCGCTTCGTAATAGTATGTCACCTCGTAACCGGTGCCGCGCGCTTGCGTGGGAGGCTCATCGAACGTGATGTGCAATGCTCCCTGGGCAAAACCGGCAATCCCGTGCCCGAGTAAAAAAGTGGCAGCTATTGAAAACGCAACCCGTGGTTTAAAACTTCCCATAATAACTTGGCAGACGGAGCTTCTCATAAAAATTCAAATTTACAAGATTATTCATCCTTCACTTCATCATTCTTTGCGCCTTTCCATCAAATGATTCATATTGCCTTCGTGAAACCAGACTTCCGCACCGAATCAGATTCCATGGGCCAAATGCAGGTCCCCGCCGAGGCTTATTACGGCGCGCAAACGGCCCGCGCGGTCGAAAATTTTCCAATCAGCAACCTGCGTTTTTCGCGCCAGTTCATCCGCGCGCTGGGTCTCATCAAAAAACACGCCGCGGCAGCGAACGAGAACCTGGGCTTGTTGCCGAATAACATTTCCAATGCGATTCAAAAAGCCGCGCAGGAAGTCATCGACGGCAACTGGGACTCGCAATTCGCGGTCGATATTTTCCAGACCGGCTCCGGCACGTCCACGAACATGAACGCGAACGAGGTCATCGCCAATCGCGCCGCCGAAATCAACGGTGGCAAACGCGGCGACAAATCGATTCACCCGAACGACCACGTAAATCGCGGGCAATCCTCCAACGACGTCATTCCTACCGCGATCCACCTCGCGGCCTTGGATGGCATTGTGCATGGATTGATGCCGGCGTTGAGCGAGTTGCAATCCGCGCTCGCGAAAAAGGTGAAGGAGTTTGATTCGGTCCTCAAAATCGGCCGCACGCATCTTCAGGACGCCACGCCGATTCGGCTGGGCCAGGAATTCAGCGGTTACGCGAGCCAGGTTGAGCACGCGCTCGCACGCCTGCGGGCGGTCGAGCCGCATCTTGGTGAACTTCCGCTGGGCGGTACCGCGGTTGGCACCGGGATCAACACACACGTGGAATTCGCCCGCCGCACAATTGACGGCATCGCCGTTGAAACGAAATTGCCCCTGCGCGAGACGTCAAATCATTTTGCCGCGCAGGGCTCGATCGATGCCTTTATCGAGACCAGCGGCGCGTTGAAAACCGTGGCCGTGAGCCTGATTAAAATCGCCAACGACATCCGCTGGCTCGGCTCGGGACCGCGCTGCGGCCTGGGCGAAATCAAATTGCCCGCCACGCAACCCGGCTCGTCTATCATGCCCGGCAAGGTGAACCCGGTCATGTGCGAGATGGTGATTCAGGTCGGCGCGCAAGTGATCGGCAACGATGCTGTCGTAACCTTCGCCGGAACGTTCGGCAATTTTGAGCTGAACACCATGCAGCCGGTCGCCACCTATAATTTGCTTCAGTCGATCGAGCTTTTGACCAGCGCCAGCCGTGTTTTCGCGCGACGATGCGTTACCGGCCTCGAAGCCGATGTTGAAAAGTGCGAGGGCAATATCGAACAAAGTTTGGCGATGTGCACGGCACTCGCGCCGGAGATCGGTTACGACAAAGCCGCGAAAATTGCGAAAGTCGCTTACGAAACCGGGCGCACGGTGCGCGAAGTGGCACTGGAGATTTCTGGATTGGACAGGAAGAAACTCGATCAATTGCTGGATGCAAAATCGCAGACCGATCCGGGGATTGGGGCGGGAGGTTAGCGTGGCGAAGTGATGTTCGTGATAGCCGGTTCTGAAGTTGCAAATTTCTGCAGTTTGGCTTTTATTAAACCCATGTCAGCTTTGGAACAAATCGAGCAACAGGTCAGGCGTTTGCCCAAGACGGAACAGGCAGCGCTGCGCGATTGGTTGGAGAATATATTGGAGGATGATCTGGAGTTGACCGATGAGTTCAAAGCGAAGATTGAGCAAGGCGAAAAGGATATCCGTGACGGCCAGGTCCGCGTTCGGAAACCTTAAAGACCGTGATAACTGGCGCGGCAACACAAATTGCTTCTCGCGAATTTGATAGTGATTTTTTTCGGCTTCCACTTCACATCCAAGCGATCGTTCAGCGCAAGATAGACGATATCGGATCGCGACTGGGTGCCTTTCAACACTATCGCATGACAGGCTCCGATAAATACCGGGTGAGAA
>DASXHY010000598.1:0-4084 GCA_036488095.1 Verrucomicrobiia bacterium
AACTTCCAGTCGCGCCAGCTTTCATTCTGCATTCTTCAATCTAACTTCTGCATTCGCCATCACGGCACCGGCAGTTCATCGAAAATTTTCTGGACCACGGTTTCGCTAGTTTTGTCTTCGGCTTCGGCTTCGTAGGTGATGGCCACGCGGTGGCGCAAGACGTCCATGCCGATGCTTTTCACGTCCTGCGGCGTGACGTAGCCGCGGCCTTTAATAAACGCGTACGCCTTGGAGGCGAGTGTGAGCGCGATCGTGGCGCGCGGCGATGCGCCGAGTTGGATGAAATCCTTCACGGCAATTTTGTAATGCTCCGGGTCGCGCGTGGCGCAGACGAGGTCCACGATGTAATCCTTCACTTTGTCATCCACGTAGATGTCGTTGATAACCTGGCGGGCGTTGAGGATTTGGCGCGGGTCAACCACGGGGCTGGTGGTGGGCGTGCCGGAAGTTTTGGCCATGGTTTCGAGGATTTGCCGTTCTTCGGCGCGGGTCGGATAACCGATTTTCAATTTCAACATGAAACGATCGACCTGCGCCTCCGGCAACGGATACGTTCCTTCCTGCTCAATCGGGTTTTGCGTGGCGAGCACGAGAAAGGGTTCGTCGAGTTTGAAAGTTTGTTCGCCGATGGTGACCTGGCGCTCCTGCATGGCTTCGAGGAGCGCGCTTTGGACTTTGGCAGGCGCGCGGTTGATTTCATCGGCGAGAATCAGGTTGGCGAAAATCGGGCCGCGCCGGGTGGTGAAGCCCCCGGATTGCGGATTGTAAATCTGCGTGCCGATGATGTCGGCGGGGAGCATGTCGGGAGTGAATTGCAGTCGCGAAAAATTCACGTTGAGGCAATTGGCGAGCGACTTGACTGAGAGCGTCTTGGCCAGGCCAGGGACGCCCTCGAGGAGGACGTGGCCGTTGGCCAGCAATCCGACGACGAGCCGTTCGACCAGATAATTCTGGCCGATAATGACTTTGCCGATTTCGTTGAAAAGCGGGCGTATAAACGCGCTGCCTTCCTGGGCCGCTTCGTTAATGGCGTTGATTCCAGTATTCATTGCAAATGTTACTCACGATGGACATATAAACCAGGGGTCGCGTTCAAGGCAAAATTTTGCCAATCAGAATTTTTCCCCCTTGACCCGGTACTGAAGGCGCAGGGAATTCGCGCAATCCTCCGTTAATCAAGTGTTCCCGTTTTTCAAGGTACCCAAGCCAGGCCGTCGGCGACCCTGCCCGCGATGATAAGCTGCTCCACTTTGAAATGCTCGATATCAATCGCGGCGACTTGCCCGCTGGCGTCACAAGATACGTAAGCCATTCTACCATCGGGACGGACCAAGACTTCCTGCGGTGATCTCGGCACGTCCACCGTGTGCGCGACTGTCATCGTCTTCAAATCCACGAACGCGACTTTTTGCGCGCGCGGCATGGCAACCACGAGCCATTTGCCATCGGGCGTGGGAGCGGTTCCATAGCCGACGCCGGGAAGTTCAATCCATCGGCTCACTTCCTTTTTGTCCGTGTCGATCACCGCGAGCTGGGGTTTGGTTTGGTCCGCCGTGAATACCCATTTGTCGTCGGGGGAAATGGCGATGCGCTGAGTGACTTTGGAAATGGGAATGATTTTCTCAACTTTTTTCTCCTGCAAATCGATGACTGAAACCGTTCCCGGCCCAACATTCGCTGTGTAACCGTAACGCCCTTCGCTGGAAATCACAAGCATGTGGGATTCGCTTTGGCCGGTCGGAATGAAATCCAAAATTTTGAATGTTTTGGGATCAATCACGGCGATGGAGTTCGATAATTCGGTCGTGACGTAGAGCAATTTATTTTTGGGGCCAATCATCGCGCAATGAGGACGCAGACCCCGGCCAAAATTCACCGTTCCCACAATCGCACGCTTTTCCAGGTCGATCACGCGGATGATGTCTCCGTCGGTTCCCGAATGCCCCACGCCGGAGTTTCCGTAAATGGGCACGAAGGCAAGTTTGCCGTCGGCAGAGGCAATAACCTCATGGCCGGTCACGCCATTTTCCTCCACTGCGGCGAATTGTTCTCCATTTGCGGGATCGATGATGGAAAGCGTGCGATCACCTTTATTGCAGACGAGCAATAGCTCGTTTTTTGCTGGCGAAGGTTTATGCGGTTGCGCCTCGGCGGAGACAGACATGACGAGAATAGCGACGCAGAGCAGGCCAAAGAGTTTGATTTCCATAATGATTGCGAACGGTTTCAGCGCATCTGTGACGGAAAGTAAATGGTCGGGGCGGTGAGATTCGAACTCACGACCTCTTGTACCCGAAACAAGCGCGCTACCAGGCTACGCTACGCCCCGACCCAAGGGCAGGAGAAGGTGCCGGGACTTGAACGGAAATGCAATGTTGAATTTCATTTTTTCCAACTTTGCGCCTTGCGCTTTTTCCCGGGAATGTTTCAGTCAGGCCGTGCTTGGAACGATTTTGAACGTCGCCGCCATCGTCGCGGGTGGGCTTGCCGGGTTGATGATCAAAAAACAGCCGTCGGCGGCCACGCAATCATTTTTCAAGGCCGCACTGGGCGCGCTGACGGTATACTTCGGGCTGCGTTTGACGTGGTTGAGCATGAGCGGCTCTTTCGGGCACGTGCTCAAGGAACTTGGCATCGTGCTGCTCTCGCTGTCGCTTGGCAATTTGACGGGCAAACTTCTGCATTTGCAAAAAGGTTCCAATCGCATCGGCCAACTGACACGGGAGCGCATGGCAGCGGCCACGCCGGAAAATCCGCAGCGGTTCAGCGATGGGTTCATTGTTTGCTCGCTTTTATTTTGCGCCGCGCCGCTCGGGATTCTGGGCGCGATTCACAACGGGTTGCTGTCGGATTATTTTTATCCGCTGGCGATCAAGGCGGTGATGGACGGGCTGGCGGCCATGAGCTTTGCGGCGCTGTTCGGCTGGGGCGTGATTCTTTCGGCCGTGCCGGTGCTGGTTTTTCAGGGGACGATCACGTTGCTCTCCGCGCATTCGCTCGCGCCTTTTTTGCAGGCGCGCGGGCTGACGGATTCAGTAAATGCCACGGGGGGGTTACTGATTTTCTGTGTGGCGCTACTGATATTTGAAGTAAGGAAAGTGCCGGTGACGGATTATCTTCCGAGCCTCATTTTTGCGCCGTTATTGACCTGGATTTTGCGATGAATGACTTGCCGGCGGGACGCCGGCGCTCCTACCCCCTATCCCCTTTATCGGTCGGATTCAGTCGGATTCAGTCGGATTCAGTCGGATTTACCCGGATAAATGTAAACCGTTCTCCGATGCCTGATCTCCCCCCTGTCGGAGAAAACCGGAGAAAACTGGAGAAAAGCGGCGGTGAGCGGTCTTTTTTGGTTTTGGTTTCACAGGTGTTCATTTGAGTTTTTGATTTAACTTTATCAGTTGCGGGCGACGCCGAAAAACTTACGGTAATGTTTTCCGCTCCCCGCACGGAAGAGGGTATTTTCGTGGAACTGCCAACGCAACAAGCTGAGGGTTAGTAACTTGAAGAATGCGAAACCGTTTCGTATTTCATTGCAGGGCGGATGGGCGCGCAGCGTTATTGTGCAAATCATGGGAATTTCGATTACGAGGACGAGCACGAGGACGAGGAGGATGCCATATTTTCGCTCCTTAGATTTGGGCACACGCCCCCACTCGTCTCCTACAAAGAATAGGAATTTTTTAGGTGCGCTCTAGGGTTTTTACCCCATTGTAGTTTTTTGCTCACCCGTTAATTTCTAACTTCATGCAAACGCTCAGTTTTCCAGCTTTAGGGTCTTCAGACACAGAGGGTAATTCAACACTGAACGTAGTCATCGCCTACGAGGATTTGGAGACCGGCAAACGAGCGATGAAAACCTACGAATACATGGTCGAACAATTGGGCGGCCAATGTCTTTTCGCCAACCAAATGTGGAAGTTCGACGTGCTGGCGGTGCCGAAGCTGAATGAAATTGCGGCGAAGGACGCGGCGGCGGCGGACATTATTTTTGTGTCGGCGCATGAAGGAAGGGAATTGCCGAAGGCTGTGAAAAGCTGGATCGACTTATGGCTTTCCTACAAGACCCAGGCGAGCGCGCTGG
>DASXHY010000482.1:0-3831 GCA_036488095.1 Verrucomicrobiia bacterium
TACCATTGGGAATACAACGGCAATCTCTATCCGACTCACGGCCTTGGTCCGGTGGCCCAATACCTCGGCGTGGGCAGGGGCGATCAATTCAAATTTCTGGTTTCCATGAGTTCGCAGGAAATGAGCCTGACGCATTATCGGAACGAGCATCAGCCGAATGGCGGCCGGCACGCCAGAGAGAAATACGTTTGTGGCGACATGAACACGTCGCTCGTTAAGACTGAATTGGGCCGGACCATCATGCTGCAACACGATGTCGTCAGTCCGCGTCCTTACAGCCGCATCAATGCCTTGTATGGAACTGGCGCCGTGTTTTTTGACTATCCGGCCCGGCTGTCCGTGGATGAACCAAAACCCTACGGTTTGACGGCTGAGGGTTCCGAGGATTGGTTGTCCGACAAGGACCTGCAGATGATGCGCGATAAATTCACGCATCCGCTTTGGAAGAAACTGGCGGAGCGCGCCAAGGGCAGCGGTCACGGCGGGATGGATTTCGTGATGAGCTGGCGGCTGCTGGATTGCCTCCGGCGGGGCGTAACTCCGGACAGTGTGGTGTATGACGCGGCGGCGTGGAGTTGCATGATCGAAACCTCCGTCCGTTCAGTCGCCAATGGCAGCCGACCGGTGAACATCCCTGATTTCACCCGGGGCCTGTGGAAAACAATGAAGCCATTGGGCATTGCCGAAAAAGCATAAGTCTAATAGCCATATGACATCAAAATTCATTGCGGGAATGATTCATTCTGTGGAATTCAAAAATTTACGGCTTCGCCGGGTTTGATTTGTAGTTGTTTCACGACGTTGTCATAACTGACTTTTGCCGTTCCGCCGGCGTCACTGTGAATGGTTGCGGAGATTAATTTTCCGTTGCTCCATTTTTCATCCACCGTAAATCCACCACGAGCGCGAAGTCCTTTTACGAAGCCATCTGGCCATTCCGCTGGCAGCGCGGGCAACAAAACCAATTCGTCATCCTGACTTTGGAGCAACATTTCGCAGATGCCGGCGGTGATGCCGAAATCGCCGTCAATTTGCATCGGCGGGTGAAAACCGAAAAGATTTGGGCAGGTGAAGTATTCGTGCCGGCGCGGGTCGCGTTCGGCGAACATGTGTTGAACCATGTTGTGCGCGTCCTCGCCGTCATGCAAACGCGCGTAAAGCGCGGTACGCCAGGCCAGCGACCATTCGCGGACATCCCCGATGATGCCGCGCGCGTCGAGTGACATTTTCGCTGCATTTGCCAGCGCCGGAGTTTTGTTGAAGCCGATTTGGTGGCCGGGATAAACGGCAAAAAGTTGCGACGTGTGCCGGTGATGATCGTTGGGGGTGTCCAGTTCAGGGCTTTCCGGAACGGCATTTGTTCCCTTCTTTTCGGTCATCCACTCGAGTAATTGTCCCCAACTGCCGATCCCCGGCGTCGCAAGCTTGTCACGCATCGAGGCAATTTGATCGCAATAATTTTTGTCAATGCCCAGCGCGTCGCAGGCGTGGACGTAATTGTCGAATAAATCCCAGACTATTTCCTGGTTGTAACTGACACCGTCCTCGACTGGCCCGTGTTCGGGCGACCAGCCTTTTGGCACGACAAGTTTTCCATTCGGCAATGGCTTCAAATGGTCTTCCCAAAATTCGCAGGTCTCTTTCATCACAGGATACGCGACCGTTCGTAAAAAATTGGTGTCCCGGGTGAAAGTGAAATGTTCCCAGAAATCCTGACAGTACCATGCGTTCGCGGTTTTGTCCCAATTCCAGCCCATGCCGCCAAAAATATTGTGCGAGGTGCGGATGGCAAAACCGCGAGCGGTCATTTTACCCGCCGAGGTTTTTATTTCCGATGATTCATCCGTTGTTTTACGCCACGCAGGAAGCTGGCTATCCACCAGGTCGAAAAACGGCAATTGGCACTCGGCAAGATTTCCAGCTTCCGCCGGCCAATAATTCATCTCAATGTTGATGTTCGCGTGGTAATCCGAATGCCACGGCGGATCGTTTGAATCGTTCCAAAGCCCCTGCAAATTCGCAGGCAATCCGCCGGGACGCGAACAGGAGATCATCAGGTAACGGCCATATTGAAAAAGCAGCGCTTCCAGTTCGGGATCAACCTTTTTTCCGGCTGCGATTTTGCGGCGGTCGATTGGAAGCGCGTGTTGCGCGGCGGATGACGCGCCAAAGTTCACGCTCATGCGGTTGAATAACGATTGGAAATCCTCAATGTGCGCGGCTTTCAATTCATCGTAATTTTTTTCAGAAGGCGATTTTAATTCCGCGACAATTTTGTCATGGGAGTCGCTGCCCCGAAAATGTTCCGCGTAATCCATCGCGTAATCCGTCCCCGCCGCCAGCAACAGCGTGAAGCCGTTGCAATTTTTGAATTGGATCGTCGAGCCATTGTTTGAAACAGAACCGCCGTCCGGCAACACAATCAATCGGCATTCATATTTCAATCCGTTCGCCAGTCTTCCTGCGAATGCCAGTTCGTTCGTCGTTGCCTTTGTTCGCGTGCCGTGCGAGTCCCGTAATTCAACGCTGCCGTTGTAACTGGCTGGTTTATTCGCCGTGAATCTCGCCACCAGCACGCCGGCAGGGTGGCTGCAAAAAAACTCGTGCTGATATTTCACGCCCTTTGCCGTATAGCTGACGTGCGCCAATGCGTTGGAAATATCCAGGTCACGGCGATAGTCGGAAGCATTTTTATGTCCGGGCAGATTCACAAATAAATCGCCGAGAAATTGATACGCGCCCATCGTGTCGTAATTGCCGGATGGATTTTCATCGCCGGTCCATAGACTATCCTCGTCCAGCACGATGCGTTCGCGTTCCGGCTCGCCGAGAATGAGTCCTCCCAGATGTCCATTTCCGATGGGCAAGCCTTCAGTCATCGCGTTTTTGGCCGGTTGTTGATACCAAAGAACCAAATCGTCAGCCATGACGTTGCATAACGAGAAAACTGCGGCGAAAAAGGACAGGGCGATTTTTGAAATCATTGCTTCAAGATATGAAAACTTTGGATATTAGTCAGGTCGCTTTCGCGAAGAGAGACTTCGTGGAAATATTGCGGGATTCCAATGATGCGCCCACCTCGTCTCCCCCGAATGTGCGATACCGCCCCCGCTAAATCATCAGTAACTTTTTGAAAAATTGAAGCTGATTTGAGTTCAGCGAATCGGTGGCGTTGCAGAAAATCAAACGGGAACGATTTGGAAATGAAAAAAATAATCGTAATGTCCTTGTGTCTGTTCGTGTTGTGCCGTGTGCAGGCGGAACTTCGCGTGCCGGCCTTCACCGCCTATCTCGATCCTAATCCGGATGGTGCGGACGTCTCGCCGCGTTCGGGCATTTCCGATTGGACGGATCCGGCTTTGAAGGTGCTTTGGTTCGGTGAAATCAAAACTCCCGGCAAGCTGGACTGCGCGCTCGAATTGCGGCTGCCAGCCGGCGCGGAAACGAAACTCAGGCTCACCGTGGCCGGAAAATCTCAGGAGGCTGCGGCGAAAGGCGAGGGAGACGATTCAGTCAAGGTTGATTTTGGCTCGTTTGAAATTCCGGCGCCGGGTTATCAGAAGTTCGCGCTCGAATCGCTGAACGCTTCGGGCAAGGACGCCGGAGATATTGGGTCGCTCGTGTTGACCGGCTCCGCCGCGGAGGACGCGCATTTTAATCTCAAATCGCGCCGCAACGCCGCCTCCGTGCATCTCAGTTATCCGACTCACGGTTTCACGAACATCGATGCGTTTTATTGTGAGGTGACGGGTGTGGAGACGCCGCTCTGGACTTACTTTGAAGCCTGTGGCTGGCATCGCGGTTATTTGGGGATGCAAGTCAACAGCCCGA
>DASXHY010000616.1:0-3385 GCA_036488095.1 Verrucomicrobiia bacterium
TCGGCTCTGATTTAATTAAAAAGTCAGAGCCGACTCACGCCGGCTGCTACGAGGAGAGTTTTCCATGGAAATTTTTTATTCCGTTGCCAAATCGGAGTATGTTTGGCACAGAGAGTCCCATGTTGAAACTCGGCGTAAACATCGACCACGTGGCCACCCTGCGCGAAGCGCGCTATCGCGGGCGCGGCCACGGCGAACCGGATCCCGTTGCCGCAGCGCTCGCGTGCGAGGCCGCGGGCGCGCACGGCATTACCGCCCACTTGCGCGAAGACCGCCGGCACATCCAGGACCGCGATATTTGGAAACTTCGCGAAGTCATCAAAACGCGGCTCAACCTCGAAATGGCGAACTCGCCCGAGATTGTTGCGATCGCCCTGAAACTCAAACCGGACATTATTTGTCTCGTGCCCGAACGTCGCCAGGAAGTAACCACCGAAGGCGGGCTGGATGTCGTCGCCGCCGAAAAAGCCCTCACCGAAACGCGCAAAAAAATGACTGACGCTGGCATCGAAGCCAGCCTGTTCATCGCGCCGTCCATCGACCAGATCGAAGCCGCCGCGCGCACCGGGGCGGGTTTCATTGAGTTGCACACTGGCGCTTTCGCGGAAAACTTTTTCGAACGATTCGCCGAAACGCCGTCCGCCTGCGACTTGAAAGGGACCACACAAGCGAAGTCATCCTCACCCGAATGCCAGCCCGGCGATCTCCCTGAGCTTGATCGTTTAATCGCCGCCGCAAATCACGCCCATGAGCTTGGCCTCCAGGTCAACGCCGGCCACGGATTGAATTATCAGAACCTCGCACTGCTGCATCAAGTTCCGCACCTGGTTGAATTGAATATTGGACATAGCATCGTAAGCCGCGCGATTTCCGTCGGCCTGGGTGAGGCGGTAAAGGAAATGTTGCAGTTGATGAAGAACTATCGCGGGTGAAAAATTGCGACGAATTGAAAAATGATTTTAGGCGTCGGCATTGATATCATCGAAGTCTCGCGCATCGCCGCGTCGCACGAAAAATTTGGCGAGCGATTTCTTAATCGCATCCTGCATCCGGCGGAAATCAGTTATTGTCTCACCCACAAAACGCCCGCGCCATTTCTGGCCGCGCGTTTTGCCGCGAAAGAGGCCATTTCCAAGGCCTTCGGCACCGGCATTGGCGCGCAACTCGGCTGGAAGGACATGGAAATTGGCCGCAAAGAAAGCGGCGAACCGTTCGTGATCCTGCACGGCAATGGCCAAAAGCTCCTGAAAGAACGCAACGCCCGCATTGTTCTCGTCAGCCTCAGCCACACTCAGGCGCACGCGACCGCCGTGGCCATTTTGGAAAGTGTGTAAGCCCAATGTCCAAAGTCTAAAGTCTAAAGTCCAAAGTAACTCGGTGGTTGCCCCGTGGAGGTGGTGCAAACGCCGGCCACTTTAGACTTCGGACATTGGACATTGGACTGTTAGCCTTCAACATGCTTTTGTTCCGCGAAAAAGTCCCCGCTGATTGGTTGCCAAAAGTGATGGCGAATATCCCCGCGCTGCTCGTCGACCACGCGCATCTCGAACGCAAAGCCGCCACCTCCGCGCTTAATCTGGAAAAATATCGCGACCTCTATCCGCGCGTCGAGGAACTGAACGCCATCGCCATAGAGGAACTCCAGCACTTCCAACTCGTGCTCGATCTGCTCAAACGCCGCAACATTCCTTTTGGCCAGCCGTGCGCGAGTCCTTGGATCAGCGGCTTGATGAAATCCGTCCGCGGCGGCGAGTGCTTCCAGGTCATCGACCATTTAATTTGCGCGAGCCTGATTGAAGGGCGCAGTTGCGAAAAATTTCAATTCCTGTCTGAAGCGTTGAAGCCCAAAGACACCGAGTTGTCCGATTTCTACGCCAGTCTCGTCGAATCAGAAGGCAATCACTACGCCACGTACCTTCTCATGGCCAAGGCAATCGACGAGGGAGAAACAAACCGCCGGCTGGATTTTTATCTCGATTTGGACGCTCGGCTGATCACCCAGCCGAACCCACAGCCGATGCTTCACTGAACCGCTAGCAGCCCCTCAAAAAAAGTAGCAGCCGACGTGAGTCGGCTCTGACTTTTTTAGAATTCCGAAGAAATTTGAGCGGACTCACGTCCGCTGCTACATGGAGTTGAATCCGGTCCCCGTCATTTCTACTGAAACTTTTCGTCATCCGTCGACCCCTCGGCCTCGTTGCCGGCGCTCACGCCGCGCGCAATCGCCTCGCGCGGAGCCAGGCGGGCGCGCCGCACCGCGCCGTCCTTTTCCAATTCCTTCTCCGCCGCCGCTGAGAACCGCGTCCATGGAATCGCCTCCAGCCGTTCGCGCTCGATCGGTTTGCCCGTCAATTCGCAAACCCCGTAAGTCCCGCGCTGAATGCGCATCACCGCCTCATCGATTTCATACACCGCGTCCTGTTCCGAGGAAAGCCGGCTCAAGGCTAAATCGCGATCGAAACTGTCCGTGCCCGCATCGGCCATGTGGAGGCTGAATGACGGCTGTTCCTCCGAGGCGTCCTTTACGAGATCAACCTGGCGATTCAACAAATAATTGCGCGTTTCAATCAGGCGCCGGTAATACTTTTTCCATTTTGCCGGCACGTGCTCAGTTGATTTTTCGTTGCTGCCGAGCACATCCGCTGTCGCCGCCCGGCGTCTGCGCGGAGGTTGTTTAGATCGTTTCACGGTCATGAAATAAGCTGGCACAGATGCAATTGAAATCAATTGACCGCCACGCAAATCGAATGGGCACTGTGCCCTATATTGACGCCGCGAAACCTTGTAGCGCAGGCTGCCAGCCTGCTGTATCGCTGACTGCCAGTCGGCGAGGCGCAACCATTTAAGATCCCTCTGGACGCGTCCACATCTGCGGATTGCCTATCCGCGATACACCCGAGTGCCCACTCAGCGCTACAGTGGCAGTGCCCCCAAGTAACGCCGCAGCGCGCATCGCCCCACTAAATCACCTTGCGAGAATCCGCCGCGGTTGTTAAACTCTGGCCGCTGTATGGCAGCCATTGGCCGATTTCAGAAAGGCGAAGAAATCTTCCACGCCAAGGTCATTGACGGCGAACTATATCGGCTGCGCGGCGATGTTTTTGGTTCGCCCTCTTTCGACCGTAAATCCATCCCCAGGCGTGGCGTGCGTACATTGACGCCCGTTGTCCCTTCCAAAATCATCGCCATTGGCCTGAACTACGCCGATCACGCGCGCGAGCAAAACAAGCCGCTGCCCAAAGAACCGCTCTTCTGGATCAAGGCCACCACCTCACTCATTCCCGACGGCGGCAAGATCGAAGTTCCCTTTCCAATGCATCGAACCGATTATGAAGCCGAGTTGTGCATCGTCATCGGCCGCCGCGTGCGCAACGTGACTCCCGCT
>DASXHY010000533.1:0-10410 GCA_036488095.1 Verrucomicrobiia bacterium
CAGGCCGTAGGCGACGACGGTGAATCCCTGGGTAAAAGTGTTCCGGCCATGAAATGTATCGCCCAGGGCTTTAACCAGCTTGGCGCCGGCAAAGACGACGATGACCATCAGGCAAAGTTGAAGGATCTCGAAAATAAGCGCTTCGGAATTTGAAAAAGTCTTGATATGGGCAACGAAACCGCGCGGTTTTCCCCAATGTACGAGGCCGTAACCTTCGGCGACGAACGCAATGAGCCAGAGCGGCAGAAGGTAGCCCAACAAAATCCTGGGCCAATTGCGCCTCGCCTGAACGATGGCGTCCCACGTCGCGCCCGGGTATAGAACCAACAACAAAGCCTTAATCATTGCGCCAAAGTGTTAACGGGCGGCATCGCCAGTGACAGCTAATATCCAATTGAACAATTGACAGCGCGGCGGCGGCGGCGTTCAGGGAAAGACAAATATGGAGACAGGCAGGATGCCTATCTGCTTTGTAGAAATCTTCGGTTTCGATGGCCGCGTGACTTAATTACGCTCCGCAGACTGGCAGTCTGCGACACAGCAGGTTGCCAACCTGCGCTACGCAATCGCGGCCAAAGAACGCGGTTGGAATCTTTTCTACAGAGCAGATCCTACGGGATTGACGATTTGACTTTCGTCGCGACGAGGCCTGTGGTTAACTCGCGGCGATGAACGTGGATCTCGGCATTTGGGGAAAGCTGACACGCGTCGTGATCGGCCTGCTCGTGATCGCGCTGCTGGGAATCATCTGGCAGTGGTATCTTCCTCTCATCAAACAAAATGAGCGGATGCGCCGGAATATCCTTAGCCTGGACAGCCAAACCCAAAAGGAAGAGGCGACCAAAAAGCAGTACACCGCCACCATCGATACGCTGCGCCATGACACCAACGCCGTGGAACGGCTCGCGCGGGAAAAACTTCGTTACGCCAAACCGGACGAGAAGGTGATTGTTTTTGAACCTGCGACCAACGGCGCGGCGGGTCACTGAATCAGCCGCCTCACACCGTCATGATTTCTTTTTCCTTGGTCGCGACGTGCGCGTCTATTTTGGCACTGTAATCGTCGGTGAGCTTCTGTAAATCCTTTTCCGCCTGCTTGACTTCGTCCTCAGTCGTGCCGCTGTCGTGGGCGTGTTTTTTGATTTGTTCCATGGCATCGCGGCGGACGTGACGGATGGCGACGCGGCCATCCTCAGCCATTTTGCGGATGATTTTTACGAACTCCTGGCGGCGTTCCTGGCTTAATTCGGGAAAAAAGATCCGAATGTTCTTGCCTTGAACGGCGGGCGTGAGGCCGAGATTGCTTTTCTGAATCGCCTTTTCAATCGGGTGCAGTGAATTGGCGTCCCAGGGCTGGATGGAGAGCGTGCGCGGCTCGGGCGTGGTGATGCCGGCCAGTTCGCGGATGCGCATGTTCGAGCCGTAAACTTCCACGAGAATGTTTTCGACCAGGCTGGCGGACGCCTTGCCGGTGCGCACGCCGGCGAATTCGTTCACGACCACCTGCTCGGTCTTTTCCATCTTTTCTTCCGCCTCCAGCAAAATGTCGTCGAGTGCCATAGTCTGGAAAACGTAACAAAGCGCGGCGGGGCTGTATAGTGGCAAGTCGCTGGGATTCAAATCAAAGGAATGATGGTCAGGGGAATGGGAAATGACGAATGACGAATGACGAATGGCGAGCGCGCCGAGCAGGAATTTGGCCGGGATTCACCCCATTTGTATCCACAGTTTTATTCAGGCAACTTAGAGGCATGAATTTAAAGGATCCGATGAAACGGTTATTGCGGTGCGCGCGAACAGGAAAATTTTTCCGCGGCGACGGTCGTTGGACCAAGCGGGTGGATCGCGCGCTGAATTTTCCGCACTTGATGCACGTCGTCCACACCTGCCTGTTGCACGAATTCAAGGACGTGGAGTTGGTGTTGCAATTCGAAGGCCAGACGCGTGAGAAGGCCCTGCGGTTGAACTGCCGCTAACAGCCCGTTAAAAATTTCCGCTATCCGTAACCGCCGATATGAGTAGGCTCTAACTTTCCACGAAGCTTTCAGAGAGATTTGAGCCGACTCACGTCGGCTGCTACTTGGTTAAAGGGCTGCTAACGGGAGGCGCTGCCCGTCAATTCTGCTTTCAGTCGCTGTTCCGCCTGTTCGTTGGTGAGTTTTTCCCGCGCGCGCATCACGGCCATTCCAACGACCGGCGGATACGCCTGATCGGATTTCATGCGCGGTTCGATATACTCGACGACTTCAAAAAGAAGGCGGTTCGCGTCCTCATAACTTAACTCAGTCAGTTTTTGGATGTAGCGAGTGGCGCGGTCGATGAGCTTCAAGTTGCTCGCCACAACCCAAATCATGTAATTGCCCATCACGCGCCCAAGGCGAACCATCGTGCAGGTGGAAAGCGCATTGAGAAGCATTTTCACGCCCGCGCGAATCACGCCATCAAGGAGAAATTCGGTTTGGGGGCATGGCACCAGGATGGGAATTGAGTCCGAATTCCGTTTTGCCATCGTTTGTTGAAATGTTTCGAATATTTCTCGACCGCCGAAATAGACAAAAGCGCTCCGAGTGGAAGGAACGTAGGCGGCGCTCAGAAAAATTTCCGTCAATTCACTGCCATCATATCTGGATAAAATGGCGACCGAACTGTCGTTGGCACTTATTCCGCGGTATTTAAGGCCGTCCAGGCCTATCTTGAACCGCATCAATTCGGCCCGGCTGATTTTGCGGACTATCTCATACGTGCGCGCGAACTTTTCTTCATCCACCAACTCGCGCACTTCGCTTTCCTTCCATTCCACGCATTTCGGCTCGCGCTTGAGAATCTGGGCCCATGCCGCTGGAGTCTCTGCATAAGGAAGAAACAAAAAAGCCCACGATTCGGCGGCTTTGTAATCATCAAATTTTCGAAATGGCGGCGTGCAATACGTCGGCGAGCGCTCGGTGGTGTCGGTCAAAACATCGATGCCGAAATGGTCCGCGTAATAATTATTTTTGTGTCCTGCGCGATAGACCGATTCTTCGAGTGCCACCAATTTCGCGAGTTGAGAAAGGACTTCGGGACTCTGCAGATTCGCGTACATCGCCTGCAGCCCGGCCAGAAATTCGGCTGGCACCGCGGCGGAATTAAAAAATGAGGGCTTCTGGCCTTCCTCGCCCCTAATCAAGTCCCGCACCACCATTTCCATCACCGTCAACAACACGCAGAGCTGAATCGTCGTTGCCTGCATCCGCGTGGAGCCAGTGATGGCCATCGGCCCGGTCGTAAGATTGATTTTCTCGATGCGCGCGTCCTGGATCACTTCGCGGCTGCGCTCCACGTGTTGACAGAGAATGTCGTCGGGATTGTTATAAACGAAATAAACTTTTGCGCCGACTTCCACACCCTTCCATGCCGTGCCGATGACGAATGAAGTTTCGCCGCCTTCCGTGATGGCAAAAACCACGTCTTTATTTGACACGCCGAGATCGCCGATTTGTTTTTTACCGAAAGCCGCGAAATCCTCGAATCCTTCAACTGATTTAATCAGCGCAAAATCCCCGCCGGCCATCACGCTGAAGGTGCGATTTTCGAAATCTTGAGCATATGGGGAGAACTTTTGCCAAAAATCACGCCAAACGGAATCCAGCAGGATACTCAATCGTCCGGTGGAACCGCAGCCGGTGAAGAAAATTTTTCCGCCATTTCTTAACGCACGCAGGACCGTTTCCTTGATCTGCTCCGCCCTGCCCGATTCGGCGAACTCGCGATATTTGGCGATGACATCGTTGTCTACCTGGAAAAGCAAATCGAGCGCCTGGGCGATGTCCTGCTTGGCCACCTCGCTCAAATTCGCGGTGACGGGATGCGAGGATTCAGTCACGAGCGCGCCGAGTTTGAACTGGCCGCTGATTTTCAGGAACTCTTTGGAACGTTGGTCGGATGTTTCGCTCATTGCTTTTCAATCAATGGAATTTCGGCGAGTGTCGTATAGCGCGAGCCGGTCGAGGAAAGTTCGCTGCGGATTAACTCGATGTGATTCGCGGTCCATTCGCCGAAGAACGGGTTGGCGATTGCGGCGGTGGCTTTTGAAAGGGCCTCTGATTCCAAACGCCGGATGCGTTGAATGCGGCCCAGCGTGATGTGGCCGGTGAATTTTTCCCGAGAACTGGCCGGCGGGACTCCTGGCGAAGCGCAGCCGGCGCTCCGAGGCTGCGCGGCATTTTCGTCCGTGAATTTTTTCACGTTCATTTCCACAGAGTTTTGCAATCGCGATAATTTGTCTTGTTCATCATTCACGCCAACCCAAAGGACGCGGGGAACACGTGCGCCAGGGAAAAATCCGATTTGCTCGGCACGCAGGCGCAATGGCCCG
Source organism: Verrucomicrobiia bacterium (assembly GCA_036488095.1). Classification (GTDB taxonomy): domain Bacteria; phylum Verrucomicrobiota; class Verrucomicrobiia; order Limisphaerales; family DASXHY01; genus DASXHY01. The sequence continues at coordinate 4,355 of DASXHY010000533.1, forward strand.
GTGCCGAGACATGCGCCGTGGAGGGCTTGTGTTAATTCCTTTACGCGTGTTGCCTCCACATTTCCTAAGAATTTGAGCGTCAAATGAAATTGATCGCGTTTGGTCCAGCGAACGATATTGCCAGAAGCGGCGCGGCGCAATTGCTGTTGCGCTTTTTCAATTTGGTCTTTGACGTTTTCCGGCGGAGAAATCGCCACGAACAGACGCAAGACACTCGTGCTCGATCGTCCATCCTCCATCCTCCATCTTCTCTCTTCCATTTCACGGCAGCGGTTCGCCGCGCGCCGCGGTCAGGAGGCGATACCATTCCTCGCGGGACAGCTCGACCTCCGGCGCTTTGGTGGCTTCCCGGATGCGCTCGGGATTGATGGAGCCGACGATGGGAATGATTTTGGACGGGTGTTTCAACAGCCACGAGAACGCGATGACCGTCCGGCTCACGCCGCGCGCGGCGGCAATGGCGTCCAGGTCGGCCAGAAATTTTTCCGGGCGATAGCTTTGTTGCGCCGGCAGAAGGCGTTTTGCGCCGTCGCCGATCAATCCCGCCGCGAGCGGGCTCCAGGCCATCGGCGTGATGCGTTCGGCGAAGCATTGGTCGAGAGTGCCGTCCGTGAAGGCGTCGAGTTTGGCGAGGCTGATTTCGACCTGGTGCACAACCAGCGGCATCGGGCAGGCCGCGAGCAATGCGGCAACGAGCGAGGGACGGAAATTGCTGACGGCGAAATAGCGGGCTTTGCCGGCGGCACGCAAGTGCTCGAAGGCTTTGGCAATCTCGTTCGGGTCCGCGAGAAAATCGGGGCGATGGAGCATGAACACGTCGATGGTGTCGATGCCCATTCGTTTCAGCGATTGTTCGCAGGAATCGACGATGTGTTCGAAGGAGAAATCCCAGCGGCCCGGCGTGTCAGGAGTCGGATGGCCGCCGTGGCGCACGCCGCATTTGGTGAGGATTAAAATGCGCCGGCGCATTTCCGGATTTTCCTTGAGCGCGGCGCCTAAAATTTTTTCAGCCTCGCCGCCGCCGTAAATATCGGCGTTATCAAAAAGCGTATAGCCGGCTTCGTAAGCGGCGTTGACCGCGCGAAGCCCAGAGCCGGGGTCTTCCTTGTTGTTTGCCAAACGCCAGCAGCCGTATGCCAGGCGGCTGCTCGTCAACGGACTGACACCCAGGGAAATCGTCTGCATAATCGCGAAAGTAAAGGCGGGAGGAATTTTCGCAAAGAGAATAATAAGGCGAAAAGCTCCAAGCGTCCAAGATCCAAGCTCCAGAGAAACTTCAAGCACCAAGCTCCAGTAGCGCTGGCGGATGCGAATCGGAATTTTTCCGCCATCGGAAGCGAGGGTTTACAAACCTAAGTCCCTAATCCACCAAACGATTTTGCAGGGCGTAGCGGGTCAGTTCGACATTGGTCGAGAGGCCCATCTTGGCGGAAATGCGGCTGCGATAGGTGCCGACCGTTTTTTCGCTGAGCGCAAGTTCGGCGGCGATTTCCTTGATGGTCATTCCTTTGGCGATCATTTGCAAAACCTGGAGTTCGCGGCCGGAGAGGCTTTCGTGCGGGGCGCGCTGGATATCACCGCCGAGGGTGGCGGCCAGTTTCTCGGCGAGCATCACAGTGACGTACTTTCCGCCAGCCATGGCTTTCTTCGCCGCGGCCAGCACTTCGTCAGCAGCACTGCTCTTGTTCAAATAGCCCGACGCACCCAGCTTGAGAGCGCGGATGGCGAATTCCTCCTCCGGATAAGCGCTCACGATGACCACCGGCGTTTGCGGCCGGATGCGTTTGATTTCGCTCAACACATCCAAGCCGTTGCGGCCGGGGATATTGATGTCCAGCAGAACGATGTCCCATTCCTGCACGGTTGCGAGTTCCAACGCGCTCCGCGAATTATCCGCCTCGCCGATTTTCAAGTCGGAAAATTCATCGCTGAAAACTTCCGCGAGGCCGCGCCGCACAATCGCGTGGTCGTCGATGATCAGCACGCGAATCATACGAGCTCCGTGGTGATGATCGGCGTGAGCGGAATTGGAATGAACTCCTTCGCCGTCATGGGTATGCGGGCACTCTACAGGGAAGAGCCCGGGCGCGCCAGTCACAACGGAGGAGGTTATTTCCGAGGGGGGATTGGCGGATTTACGGATTGGGGAGGCGCGTTGGGTATGTATTGCGAATGCGTGGATTCGCGCTGCGCCGGCTGGCAGCCGGCGATACAGCAGGTTGGCAACCTGCGCTACAGTTTTCGGTGAATAACTTTGGCTTGCAAGTTTTTCGATTTGGAGGGACAACCGTATTGCGCGACGAAAGAGTCTGGGTCCAAGTACCGGTTTTGAGATCTTACGGCCGGGGCGTCAGGACTTACCGCTAGACGGTCGCTCGATATGAGCATTGATCCCGCACAGCGGGAGCGCCGATCTCGTTAGACCTTTTGCCGCGCTCTCTTTTTGCCCCCACCCCCATTTACGATTTGCGATTTACGATTGACGAGACTTCTGAACATCCAGCCGCTCGTAAATCGTAAATTAAACGGCGGGCGTGAAGGTGATCGGGAGGGCGGTCATGCCGCGCAGGGCGAGGTTGGTGCGCCACATCAGTTTGGTTCCCGGGGCGAGCGCCCAATTTTGCAATTTGAGCAATTCTTCAAACGCCATGTGCGCTTCCATGCGGGCCAGCGGCGCGCCGAAGCAAAAATGCGCGCCCCAGCCGAAAGCGAGATGCTTGTTGTCGGTCCGCGCAAGGTCCAATCGGTCGGGATCGGGAAAACGTTCCGGGTCGCGATTGCCGGCGCCGAGCACCGCAAACACTGCCTGCTTCTTTTTGATTTGCTTGCCGCCCATCTCGATGTCCTGCGGGGCGATGCGCCCGGTGTATTGCGTGGGGCTTTCGTAACGCAGCAATTCCTCGACCGCGGAAGGAACGAGAGCCGGATTCGCGCGCAGTTTTTCCAACTCAGCGGGATTGCGCAAAAGCGCCAGCACGCCGTTGCCAAGCAGATTAGTCGTCGTCTCCTGGCCACCGACCATGGTGATGATGCAATTCGCGATGACTTCCTCTTCGGTCAATCGGTCGCCCTGGATTTCCGCGTTCTTCAACGAGTTAACCAGGCCCTCGGGCCGCAAGCGGTCGGACTGCATCGCGGCGCGGAAGTAAGCGGTCATTTCTTCCGTGCATTTGAGGATGCGTTGGACGTGATCGGGGTTGTGCTGGAAATTGCCGAGAATTTCGGCGAAGTCCTGCGACCACAATTTCAATTGTTTATGGTCCTCGACCGGCACGCCGAGCATTTCAGCGGTGACGATGCACGGCAACGGTTCCGCGAGGTCGGCGATCAAGTCCATGCGGCCGGTGGACGCGACGGGTTTCAAAAGGTTTTTGACGATTTCGCGAATGTGGCCGCGCAACATTTCCACTTTGGCGGGCGTGAACGCGGCGGACGCCAGGCCGCGAATGCGCGTGTGGGCGGACGGATCGAGGAAAAGCATCTGCTTGACCATGACTTGCGCGACGGGATTCAGCGCGGCCAGGCCCATGAGGGTGAGTTGCGCGGGAGTCGGCGTGCGTTCGGCGGAAAAATCGCGCAGCACGCGGATGACGTCCTCGTAGCGCGTGACGACCCAGACGCGCAGCAGCGGGTCCCAATGCACCGGCGACTCGCGGCGGAGGCGATGATACAGCGGGTAGGGATTGCCGAGCACCTCTGGGTCCAGCAATGCCGCGAGGCTGAGTGGGGCCTGCTTTTTGGCTGGCGGCGGTTCGGGAGGTGTGGGGCTGGTCATCGCATCTATAATTGGCGTTCCCCTTGAACCCAAAACACCACCTCACCCCAGCCCTCTCCCCCACTTCGTGGCGGAGAGGGAGAAGAAGTCGCTGGCATAGCTCGGTTCAAAGGCTCAACGCGCGAATCTTTTGGAGAATATGTCATCGTATTCACGGTTGGGCCTTTTCGGCGAGGCCCAATGTGCGCTGCACTTCTTCCTCGCTCATGGCCTCCAGTTTTGCGCACAGCAAGCGCTCAATTTCGGCGGACAATTCCGCCACGCTCGGCGCTTCAAATACCGTGCGCAGCGAAAGCTCGACCCCCAGGTTGTCGCGCACGCGGGAAATCAGTTGGATGCCCAGCAACGAATGGCCGCCGAGCGAAAAAAAGTTGGCCTCGACATCCACTCTTTCGACGCCGAGCAACGGAGCGAGGATGCCGGCGACGGCCTGCTCGACTTCGGTGCGCGGCGCGTGAAAGACGTCCTCGCCGAGCGTATTGGAAACATCGGGCACGGGCAGTGAGGCGCGATCGACTTTGCCATTGGGCGTGAGGGGCACCGCGTTGAGCGTGACATACATGGCGGGAACCATATAGGCCGGCAGGCGAGCCCCGAGAAAATCGCGCAATTCGCTGACGGTGGCAATGCGTCCGGCACGAGGGACAAAATACGCGACCAACCGGCTGTCGCCTTGCGCAATTTCGCGCGCGACCACCACGCTTTGCGAAACGGCGGGATGCTCGTTCAGCGCGGCGACGATTTCGTTCGGCTCGATGCGGAAGCCGCGGATTTTGATTTGTTCGTCGAAACGACCGAGGAAAGCGATTTGCCCATCGGCCAGCATCTGGGCGCAATCGCCGGTTTTGAAAAAGCGGCTGCGGGAATCGCCGTCGAACGGATTGGGAACAAATCGTTCGGCGGTCAATTCGGGCCGATTGCGGTAGCCGCGCGCGACGCCGAGCCCACCGATGTAAATTTCTCCCGGCGTTCCGACGGGAACTTCGCGCATTGCTTCGTCTAAAATATAAACGCGGGTGTTGTCGATGGGCCGGCCAATGGGCGGCAAGGTATTAGTGGCACGGGCGTCTCGCCCGTGCGACTCGAAACGCACGGGCGAGACGCCCGTGCCACTAAGCTGCGGCGAAACCAAACCGGACGTGGCGACCACAGCGCATTCGGTGGGACCGTAGTTATTGACGAGCAGGAACGGCAAATCCGCCGACGGATAAATGTGAAGCGTATCGCCACCGGTGAGCATCATGCGCAGAACGGAGTTCGCGGGCCAGCGCAAGGCGAGCAACCGCTCGGCCATCGGCGTGGGGACAAAACTGATGGTGACGTTTTGCGCGACGAGCCACGATTGAAACGCTTCGGGGTCCTTCAGTTTTTCCTCATCCGGCACGTGCAAACTCGCGCCTGCGGTGAGGTAAGGCCAGATTTCCCAGACGGCGGCGTCGAATCCGACGCGGGCAACGCAACTCGCGCGGTCGAAGGCAATCACTTTGAACGCGTTTTGATGCCAGGCCACCAGGTTGGACAAGCTTTCATGGGCGATTTCCACTCCCTTGGGTGTGCCGGTGGAACCGGACGTGTAAATGACGTACGCGAGGGTTTTGGGAGTGATGGGGGCAGCCCTCACCCCGGCCCTCTCCCATCCGATGGGAGAGGGAGAAGTAGTTCCAGCGTGGGAAGAAAATTGGGCCAGGCGGCCCATTTCGTCGAGGGCGATGACCTTGCGATCCGGGCCGGACATTTTTTCCTGCAACGATTTTTCCGTGACTACGACGGACACGCCGGCGTCGCCGAACATGAAATTCAATCGCGCCTCGGGCTCGCTCGGGTCGAGCGGCAGGTAAGCGCCGCCCGCTTTGAAGATGGCGAGCGCGCCGACGAGCATCGCGGGCGAGCGCGGGACGCACAGGCCGACGACGATTTCCGGCCCGACGCCGTGCGCGCGCAAATCGCCTGCCAGTTCGTCGGCGAGTTGATTGAGTTCGCGATAGGTCAATTGGCCGCGGCTGGAAGTGACGGCGATGGCGTTTGGGTCGCGCTCGACCTGTCGTTCAAACAGGTGAAGCACATTTTGAAGGTTGGCGTGACCGCTCATAATCTCTCTCCTGATTCGACTGAAACTTGTTGCAGCAACGACTCCACTTCGGAGTCGGAAAGTTCTTCCAGTTTGTTCAACAGCTCCTGCGCCTGCTCCGGCGAGAGGCGTGGGCGCGGAAGCAGAGTTGTGGCTGCTGACGGCGACTGTTTGCGCTCCAGAATGGCCGCGAGTTCTGCGATGGTGGGCGCT
>DASXHY010000540.1:0-2472 GCA_036488095.1 Verrucomicrobiia bacterium
CCGCGCCACCGTTTTTGCCCGCCAATTTGCCCCCGCGCGCCAGGCACTCGTCCGTGCCCTCGAATCCTTCCACCGCGAGCACGGTGCCGTTTTTTACCACGACGGTCTGGCCGATTTCCAGGCGGGAAATTTCCTTCGCTGTCTTGAAACCAAATTCGACGTCGGCCTTTTGCTCGGCGCTCAGGTTTGGGCCCAATTGAAAGTCATTCGCCGGCATCAAGGCCTTCAGCCACGGGGTCGCATCGATTAAATCCACGCCGTCTTTTTTTAATTCGTCCGCGATGGCGCCGAAGATCGTGTGGGCATTTTTTTCCTTCAAGCGAAACAGCACGCCCATGGCCCGGAGGTCGGGGCGAAGGTCGTAGAGATTCTTGGGCGCGATCTGGCCGGCCATGACGCATTGCGTGATACCGCGGTCGGTGAACACGCCGATCAGTTTGGAAAGCTGCCCGACCTTGAGCCAGACGACTTCATTCACCAATGACGCGAGCGCCGGGTCGGTCTCGCCTTCGAAGGCAGCGGCCACGAGACGCTTGACGCCCATGGCGCGCGCCTGTTGCGCGAACAGGAGCGGCAGCGAGCGATTTCCCGCGATGATTCCCAGCGACTCAATTGAATCGGTCATTCGAATTCAACTTAACGGGAACCGCCCGCTTCGCCAACTAGATTGAAGAGGGTGGGAAAAATAGAACGCTTTTTCGCGGAGAGCGCCCGTCCCGGGCGCCGAAACGCGGGTAAGTCGAGCTGTTGTTTAATGTTCCGCGGCTTGTCTGCGAACATTTCTGCGCCCGGGACGGGCGCTCTCCACCAAGGTCAGGTCTCCAACCACGAGACGCGGAACTGCTCGCGGTCGAGCCGGTCGTTGGTGTCGCGAACGAAAAGCAACGGCGTATTGCCGTGGAAGGAGGCCCATTGTGAAAAAGTACTCTGAGGCCCGAAGATGTAATCGCATTTTGCGAGGGCGTAAAGGTCCACGATGGAGCTGTTGCTGCTGATGACCACCGGCAACCCCGGGAATTCCTGCTCGCTGCGCGGTTCATCACTGCACACGAGGAACGAGATTTTGACGCCGGGAAATTGCGCCATCAATTCACGCATCCAATCGGCGTAACGAGACGCGGGGAAAAAGTATTTGCCGCCTTTCCAACGGCGATAATCACCATGGCGAATGTGAACGCCGATGACGATTTGCGCCTGGCTTCGCAGGCGTTCCATGAACGAACAGACTTCGCGGTCAATGTTCGGAACGGGTTGGAAGTAACGCCGTATTTTCGCGGCATGTTTCTCCACGTTTTCCGAGGAGCGCAATTTCCAGCCGTCGATCAGGACAATTTTCGCGGGGCTGATGCACGCCGTGACCTCCGGCCCCTCGAGCGAAGTGATCGATGGACCGGGGTTCTGCCGCAAGGTGCTCACACTTCGGCCAAACACATGAAATTTTTCCTCCAGGAACCGGGAGAGGCGTCCGATGTTAAATAAAATGCGTGTGCCGCGAATTAGTTTGGCGACACCCGGGAGCGAATCCAGAAAGCTTTTGCCCGGGACAGCGGGATAGCGGCAAAAAACGTCCTGGTGGGTGCCTTCGAACAGGGTCGAGTACGAATGAAACGTGAAGTTCATGACGCGATACCCGTGTTCTTCCGCGAAGCCGATAAAATGGGCGAACAGAAGCATCCGGTTGCCCATCCGTCCGCACCTTCCGGTTATGATGAGTAATTTGTGGCCGTTGTTGTCTTTCAATGAGTGTGAGTATTCGCAAATTCCATGTGAGTCGAAAGCAGAATTCGTTGCGGGGCCGATCCGGCGGGCGTTATAGAAGTGTTCGTCACTCGTTCTCGTCCTCGCTTTGTTGGGAATTTCGATTACGAGAACGAGGAGGAGGACGAGGAGGAGGTTAGGTTTTTGGCTCTGTGGATTTGGGCGACACGCCTCAAGTCCGTCCGGAAAGGTAGAGGAATGAAAGAGGCAGTTTTGGATTGCCATTTTCGGTGGCGGGTGCATGCTCGTTTTGAAGGGGCCGTTATGAAAAATATCATTCTTACCACGTTGCTCATCGCCTGTGCCGCGCTGGCTGTTCTGGGTGTGGCGCAGGGAAATAAATTACACAAACAAAGCCTTCAAATTGCGGAATCGGAAAAGCAGGTCGCCGCTTTGTCCGAGGAGTTGCAGGAAAAATCCGACGCCATCGAAAATGCCAAATTGTCCGAGGCGAAAGCGAAAATCCTGCAGCAGACGCTGACGGAAAGCGCCAATGCCACGGTGGCGGAATCGAAAAAGGCCGAGCAATTGCAGCAATCGCTTACCGAAGCCAAAACCAACAATCCGCTGCACAGCATGGCGGCGATGTTCAAAGACCCGAAGATGCGCGATATGTTGAAGGCGCAGCAGAAGGCGTATATCGGTCCGGTGATCGATAAACAATACGGCGACTTGTTTAAGCAGCTTAATTTGACGCCCGAGCAGACGGCGGCT
>DASXHY010000592.1:0-4254 GCA_036488095.1 Verrucomicrobiia bacterium
GCGGCGCGCACGGAGTGACGCGCCCTACCTCGACTAACTTTTCGCGTCAGCCTTGTGGCAGTTTGCCTGCACGGTCGCATGCCACAAATTCAGCGAATCGCGAAGCTTGTCGAGCCACGGCAATACTCGTAGTTCCAGTGCGTCAGACAGCACGGTCGGATTGTCCCACTCGCACGCGTTGTTCACGTCCTGAATGACCGCGCCAAGCTGCTGCAATTGCCATTTACGCAATTGCGTCAAGGAAGCCTGCCCCTCCGCCGCGTTATACATGACTTCAGGCAGCAGGCTCAGGGTCAGCAACGGCTCCTTCAACGCGAGCGATAATTTCCACCACAGTTCGTGCGCGTGTTCGCGATCATTGATCAGCACCAACTCCACCGCCGAGCACACTCTTCCGCGGACGGAAATAGTTTGTTGCAACGCGGCTTTGATGAGTTGCGCCGGCACATCGTTCAATCCCATCGTCTCGGCTTCGATGCTCGCGAAGGATTTTTCATCGTCCGGCGGCTGGGTGAGATTGATGGGCGCGCCGTCGACGGCGAGCGAACAAAGGATGCGTTGTTGGTGAAGCGCCACCGATTCCAAGTAGGAACAAATGCCGCGGAGCGACCGCCGTTCAGAAGGAATTTCGAGGGGAAGCCCGTCGAGCTTTACTTCAACCGCACTGTGAGGAACCGAATCAAATGACATACGTGCCAGCCTCTTTCGCACGAAATGTACCTCCAAAACCGATGTCCGAAATTATACGTAAACTTTTCTCGGGAGCGGAGTTTGACTTCCTCATTGCCGAGGATTTTCCCGAAAAATGCGCGATTGCGAGGGTCTGGCGCAGTTCGAAAGCCTGCAAAAAAATAGCCTGTCCAGATAAGGTACAACCGATTGTTTGATTCAGGACAGGACACGTATGATGGCTTTTTGGTCCCGCGCTATGCGCGCGTGACGGAATTTGGGGCCGCGCGCAGCGCAGGCCCTACCAGATCAATTGAGCGACAAATCCTCGGGCATCTGTGACAGAAGTTTATATTTCGGCCCCATCGCGCGCAGCACCTTTTGCCAGAGCGTCGCCGGCTCGGCATCCAGCACGAGTTCGAGGGATGCCGGATGAGTCAGCCAGGCTTTGCGTTTCATTTCATCTTCCAACTGGCCCGGGCTCCAACCGGCGTAACCGGCAAACATCTTTACCTTGCGCGTCGCCGAAAACGATTCGCCAATCTCCATCAAGGTATCGAGCGAATGACCCAGGACGAGGTTTGGAATCACGCTTACATCGGGTGTCTCGACGGACACATCCAACGGGTTGACCTCGGGAATGTATAATTCGGTGTGGAGGAAACTCAAAGCGGTCGGCTGCACGGGGCCGCCGAGATAAAGCGGAAATTCTTTTAATGTCTCCGGCAGGTCGGCCACCACCATTTCGCCAATCTTGCTGCCGGTGCTGCGGTTGAGCACCAGGCCAAACGCACCTTCCGCGTTGTGCTCGCAGATGAGGACGACGGTGCGCTGGAAAAACGAGCCACGCAACTGCCCGCTGTCCAGCAGCAACTGGCCTTTCAGGAATTTCCCTGACTCACTCATGCCACTCGAAACTTGCACACTTTTTTGCATCTGGCAAAAGCAAAAGGATGGCATGCGTCCTGGGAGCGCGAATCCCTTGCCGGCGAGACGCCGGCGCTCCAAAAAAAAGGCGCGGGAAAATCCCGCGCCTTTGAAAACGGTCCGCACTCAATTAGAGCGACTTCACTTTTTTGACAATCGCTGTCGAATCAATTCCGTATTTGGCAACCAATTCTTCCGGCTTGCCGGAATGCGGCAACTCGCGCACGGCCAGCTTGTGGACTTTGATGCCGTCCATGCTCAACTCGCCCGCGACGGCGTCGCCAATGCCGCCCTCGGCATAATGGTCTTCCACCGTGATAACCGTGTTGTTGGTTTTTTGCGCCGCGGCTCGAATGACGTCCGCGCCGAGCGGTTTGATGCTGTAAGCGTCAATCACCGTGATGCCGATGCCTTCGCCCTTCAAAATATCAAAGGCTTTCAGCGCCTCGTACAACGTCACACCGGCGCCGACGACCGTGACTTTATCGCCGGCATTTTGACGCAGGACTTTCGCGCCGCCAATCGGGAACTGCTCGTCATTATTATAAATGATCGGCGTCTTCGGGCGCGAGGTGCGCAGGAAATGAATGCCATGCTCCTTCGCCATTTCCTCCATCAATTTTTCTGTGCTCACCGCGTCCGCCGGATAGAGCACCCTGCTGCCCGCGATCGCGCGCATCAAGGCAATGTCTTCCAACGCCATCTGCGAAGGCCCGTCCTCGCCGATGCTCACACCGACGTGCGAGCCGACGAGCTTCAGGTTCGCCATCGAAATGCCCGCCACGCGGATCTGGTCGGCGGCGCGGGTGAAGAATGTGGCAAACGTGGACGCGAACGGCACTTTGCCGCGCGCGCCGAAACCGGTCGAAACGCCGACAAGATTTTGTTCCGCAATGAAGCATTCGGTAAAACGCTCTGGGAATTTCTTGTAAAACTTTTCCGAGTAGGTCGAATTCTTTGTGTCGCCGTCCAACGCCACGACGCGTTGGTCAGCGCCGCCGATGCGCACGAGCGCGGTGCCAAAGGCTTCGCGGGTTGCAATGGTCTCGCCGAGCTTATAGGTAAGCGGTGGATAACTCGCCGGGACGGTGTTGTTGGGCTGCGGCAATTGGGTCGGCGCCGCAATCTGGACGTCGATGCCGGTCTTTGCGCGCGGTTGCAGCTCCGCAATCGCGCGGGCCGCTTCTTCCTTGTTCAAAGGCTTGCCGTGCCAGCCTTCTTTGTCCTGGATGAACGACACGCCCGCACCTTTCAAAGTCTTTGCAAGAATCACCAGCGGTTGTTCGCCCAATCCAACGGCCGCGAGCACTTCGAGAATTTCATCCATGTCGTGCCCGTCAATTTCCTCCACGCGCCAGCCGAAAGCGGCGAAGCGTTTCGCGTAAACATCGAGATTATGGCCGAAGGCGGTTGGGTCGCTCTGGCCGAGGCGGTTCACGTCCACGATCGCGACGAGATTATTCAGCTTGTTGATGCCGGCCAGCGAAGCCGCTTCCCAAACGGAGCCTTCGGCGATTTCACCGTCGCCCATCAGCACGTAGGTTTTGTAATCGAGCTTGTCGAGGCGCGCGCACAAAGCGATGCCGACGCCGACGCCCAATCCCTGCCCGAGCGACCCGGTCGCCACATCGGCAAATGGCAGTCGGGGCGTGGGATGGCCCTCGAGATCACTTCCGAGCGTGCGCAGTTTCAACAGGTCGCTCGCGGGAAACAGGCCGGTCTCGGCCCAGGCCGCATAGAGCAGCGGCGCGGCGTGGCCCTTGGAAAGTATGAAACGGTCGTTGTTGTAATAATGGGGATCCTTCGGGTTGTAATGCATGTGCCCGAAGAACAGCGCCGCAACCACGTCAGCCGATGACAGGCACGATGTCGGATGCCCGCTACCCGCCGCTGTCGTCGCTTCAATCGAATGAATCCGCAACTGATTCGCGATCCCCTGCAATTTCTCAATGTCAATGTCGTTCATGAATCCGGAAACTGTATTCAGGAAGTGACAAAAGGAAAGTAGAAAGAAGTGCCAATTGTGATACGGTTCCCACGGTTGTTTGAGCCATGCAAAAGGCGTTTAACGCAAAGGTGCGAAGGCGCAAAGGTTTTCAAAACTAATGCCCATCCTGAAAACCTTATTGTCAGATGCACTCTTCGCGGCCCAATTCATATTTTTCCGTATCAGCTTGCGTCTTTGCATCTTTGCGCCTTTTTAATTCCTTAAAGCTTCAGCGCCTGGCGGATGGCGGAGAGAAATTCGTGCTCGGCGGGAACCACGCTGTTGTCACTGTTCACCTGCTGCTCGACCAACTGATACACGCCGCGGCGTTGCTCGGGGTCGGTGAACGATTGCGCCAACTGCATCGCGCGCGTGCGCGCCACCTGCGGATTCTGCGAATACTCCCGCAGGCGCGTGATCGAATCATCCAACTGCCGGTCCCGGTCGTATTCCGTCTCAAAACCCATCGCCGCGAGCAGACGGTTCAGCCGCGCGTCCTCCTCCAGGTCCAATCGCCCGTCGGCATACATCGCGAGAATCAGTATATCCAGCAACGCCCCTCGTTGCTGTTCAGTGAGTCGAGTTATTTCCATATCGGTCCCTTCTAATACTTCGGCACGCCCGGGTCAATTTCATCCGACCACGCCGCGATGCCGCCTTTGACGCTCTTC
>DASXHY010000613.1:0-7419 GCA_036488095.1 Verrucomicrobiia bacterium
GTTGGCGGGTGAAGCGGGTTACCAGGCGGATACGCTCGCGCCGGGGCTGCATTTCGGGCTTTGGCGCTGGCAGTATCGGATCATCAAGGTGCCGGTCACCGTGGTGCCTCAGGGCGAAATCGCCCTGGTGCTCGCGGCCGACGGCGCGGCGATTCCCGCCGAACGGATCCTGGGAAAAATTGTCGATTGCGACAATTTCCAGGATGCGCGGAAGTTCCTGGTGAACGCCGGCGAAAAAGGGCGTCAGCTCGGAATGCTGACTGGCGGCACGTATCGCATCAACTCCGCGTTGTTCACGGTCATTACGTCGCACACGGCGGAGAATCACGGGATGGCTCCGTTGCAATTGGAGTTGACCCGCGTGAACACCGACATGGTGGGCATCGTGACGACGCTCGATGGCCGGCCGATTGAGGCCGGGGAAATTGCCGGGCAAACCATAGCCGGCCACGAAAACTTCCAGAACGCACAGGCGTTCCTGGACGGCGGTGGCAGTCGCGGATTGCAGGAACAGGTCCTGTTGTCCGGCACGTGGAACCTGAATCCCTGGTTCGTCCAGGTGGAACAGGTCCCGATGGTACACATACCGATCGGCCACATTGGCGTCGTGATCTCGTTCGTTGGAAAGGCGCACGAGGACGTCAGTGGCGTGGAGTTCAAGCACGGCGATCTCGTGATGGCCGGGCACAAAGGGGTGTGGGTGACGCCGCTTTATCCCGGCAAACACCCGCTTAACACACGAGTGATGAAGGTCGAGTTAGTGCCGACCACGAACATCGTGTTGAACTGGGCGACGCGCACGGAAGCGCATCATTACGACGAGAAATTGCAGTCGATCACGGTGCGCTCGAAAGACGGGTTCGCGTTCAACCTCGACGTGGCGCAGATCATCCATGTCGGCGCGCTCGACGCGCCAAAAGTCATCTCGCGCGTGGGGTCGATGCAAAACCTGGTCGATCACGTGTTGCAGCCGATTGTGGGAAATTATTTCCGCAATTCGGCGCAGGATTACACGGTGCTTGACTTCCTGAGCGCGCGCAGCCAGCGCCAGGTGGACGCGGCGGAACATATCCGCGCGGCCATCGGCGCGTATGACGTGCAGGCGATCGATACGTTGATTGGCGACATTAATCCGCCGGCCCAGTTGATGCAGACGCAGACGGACCGGAAAATCGCCGAAGAGCAGAAGAAGACCTATGAAGTGCAGGAAGCCGCGCAGAAGCAGCGCCAACAATTGGTGCGTCAGACTTCGCTGGCGGACATCCAGCAACAGGTCGTCGGCGCGGAGCAAGGCGTGAGCATCGCGGAATTGCACGCGAACGCGAGCGTCAAGCAGGCGACCGGCGAGGCGGAATCGACGCGGTTGCGCGCCATCGGCGAAGCGGAAGCGATTCGCGCGACCGGCCAGGCCAAGGCCGAAGCCTATCGCGCGGGCGTGGAATCGCTCGGCACGCAGGGTTACACGGTGATGCAATTGATGCAAATCGTGGGCGAACGCAACGTGCGGATTGTGCCGGACGTCGCGGTGAGCGGCGCCACGGCGAACCCGGGACTGGTGGATGGATTGCTCGGCGTGATGCTGCGCAATCAAAACACCGGCCCCACTCAGAAAAACTGAGCGCCAGGGAGGCACGGAGCGCGTCAGCAATGACGCGCTCCACTTTTTTCCCAAGTCAGCTAACCTGAATTCGATATGAAAACCTATCAACACACTCAACCAGGCACGGCGATGGTGAAATTCTTGGTCGTGATGTTCCTGATTTTTGGAATCTCCAGCGCGTTCCTGCATCAATTGATAGTTGGAACTATCATTATCGCGGTCACGGCGTGGATGTTTCGCTCCATGACCGTGGAAATTTCCGATACGGAATTGACGTGGTATTTTGGATCCGGCTTTCCGCGAAAACGCGTGCCGTTGAGCGAGGTGGCATCTGCTGAAGCGGTCCGGACCGGATTCTGGAACGGCTGGGGGATTCATTACACGTCGCGCGGCTGGCTTTACAACGTGTCGGGTTATGGCGCGGTGGCCATCACGTTGCGGAATGGAAAACGGTTTTGCCTGGGGACGGATGAGCCGGAGGAATTGGCGAGACAATTGATACGGTAATATTGGCATGACGCAGCACCCGCGTCTCGCCGAATCGCGCGCAATCATTTCGAAAATTTCAACTCTTTGGAATCGTGATCGCCGCTAAAGCTTCGCACGGGACGTGCGAAACCGTCCGCGGGACGCGGTTACTATATAAAGATTTGGCCTCGGTCTTGCTCCTCTAAGGCAATGGCGATTGCGAACGGGCCGCAGTTCTTGGTCAATCCAGGCTGCTATCTTCGAATCGTTATCACGAATGAAAATTACAAAGACGTCGTTGCTGACAATTATTTTCGGCATGGTGATCTCGCAGGCCGGCTGGCTGGTTGCTGGTATCGCTCTGCTGAGGCTCATTTACGTCGACAAAT
Source organism: Verrucomicrobiia bacterium (assembly GCA_036488095.1). GTDB lineage: Bacteria > Verrucomicrobiota > Verrucomicrobiia > Limisphaerales > DASXHY01 > DASXHY01. Next base: position 2,458 of record DASXHY010000613.1, read on the forward strand.
GGCATTTCATTCCAGAAGACCAGATGGCGCCGTTGACATTACTTACCGCCCTCAGTGTCCTTCTATTGGGAGCAGGCGCCGCCAAAGGCTGCGCGATCGCGCGAAATTTAGAGAAGGGAAAGATCGCGCGTGGCCGATTGCTCAAAGTGGAAGCGGATAATTCGGGCGAGGACACGGAATACCTAATGACCTTTGCCTACACCGATGATCCAGGATCCCGGCATTCGCTGCAGATTAAGCGACAGCGAAATGATCTTGCACTGGGTAATGAGTTCCCGATTTTGATCGATGAGCAAACTGGAGAGGGACTATTGGAACTTGACCTTCCCGGAGGAACCAAGTTCGCGAATTTTCAGGGGACTCAACCGATTCGCTCAATAGTTTTCCTCCGAATACTAGTCGTTCCGTTGTTGGCAGTCGCGCCACTCCTAGGGGCGGCGCCACCAATCGCCGTAATACTTCAGCATCTGGTGGATTCGATGCAAACTTGGCTCGTTTGCGGGTGGAGCGTGGGTGTACAGATCATTTGGTTTTTTGCAAACCGCCGGCACTTCACGTTCAAAGCGACACACATCGCCTGCCGCTGCGAAACGCAAGCCGAAACAGAAAAAGTTCATCCGGCTCATTCGACAGGCGGGCCGCGGTGACGGCGCCAGTTTCCGACAAGACGTCCGAAACCACCCGCGACACCCGGGTGCTACAACTCATCTTCCCGTTCCGCGTAAAATAACTGGTGCGCGCGATCGTAATCGGCTTCCGGCACGAATACTTTGGCGGGACGATTTAAATCGCTGTCTTCCGGCTGGGTCGGGTCAACAAATTCCTGCGTGGCAATGATGCCGTGCTTTTCGAGCATCACGACAAGCATCTCGGTGTTGATGACCGGGCCGGTGTAGAAGAGTTTCACGTCGGCAATTTAAACTTAAGGCATGAAACGTAAAACGTGAATGACCCGGACCCGTTCCGAGAAATTCACCTTTTACGTTTCATTTAGGAACCCCTGCCTCCGGATTCTTTCGGGCCGGCAGTTCGCGGAGGGGAAGAAACTGGCGATTGTCCGCCAGGAATTCTTCAAAACTTGCCTGCTGGTCGGGCTTAAGGAGGACGGAGATATTGGTGCGTGTCTCGAGGATGATGGCGTTGAACTTCGGTTGAAATTCCTCGCGCACGACGCGCAACTTGACCTGGGACTCCTTCAAAATCTGGCGCACTTGCTCGCGCTGTTGCGGGTCGAGATGCAATCGGCGGTTCAGGTTGAGCTCCAGGTTCTGTTCGACATGAGTTTTCGTCTTTTCCGGATGCGCGACGGCGTAGTCGACCATTTGCCGCACGACAATTCTCGTGGCCACCACGCCACCAGCGAAGCCGGCCACGAACACGAGCGCGAGCAGGCCGATGACTTTAAGGGATTTCACGTCAGTTTTCCGCAAGGTATTGGTCGGAGAGTTGCGCGGCGCTGTCGCTCAGGCTGGGGCCGGAGGACATGAAATCGCCAATGACACACACCGCGATGATCGCGGCGGCGGCCACGGCGAGGCGCGGGAACCACAGGCCCAAAACATCGGAAATCGATGGTTCCGCATGCCCGGGCTGGCGCTGGATTTGTTGCATCACGAGCAACTCAAATCCTTCGATGGGCGCCGCGGGTGTTTCGCGGCGGGCGGCGTTAAATAATTGATTCAATCTTTTGTCGTTCATTTTTTCTCCAATCCTTCAAGAGCTTTTCTCAACCGCCCCCGTGCGCGGAGGGCGCGCACCCGCACCGTCACCGCGGTCCAGCCGGTCAACGCGCTGATTTCCTTCACGCTGCGGTCCTCGATTTCGAGCAACGTGAGCACGAGCTGGTCTTCGGGCGAAAGCTGGCGCATGGCGGCGGCGAGAATTTCCCGCGCCTGGCTGACGTCGAGGTCGCTCTGCTTTTCTTCGTTGTGCAGCCAGTCGAGCGCGTCTTCGCCGAGCTCGGCAAAACCGATTTCGTGCTGGCTGCGTTTTTGTTTCCGCAAATGATCCAGCGCGGCGTGCACGGCGATTTTGCTGAGCCAATGTTGAAAAGGCGCGCGGCCGTCAAATTGAGCCAGCGAACGCCACGCCTTGAGAAAAGTGTCCTGCGCGAGGTCCTCGAGGCGGTGATGGTCCCGTTCATAGCGATAGAGAATGGCAAAGACATGGGACTGATGGCGGCGGACAAGTTCGGCAAATTCCTCGTGCGCGCCATTTCGGATTCGTTGCAACAATTCGGCATCGTCGCTCACTGGGCGTTCGTGTTGCAGTGCACGCTTCAGCTTGTCGGCGCGGCGTTCCCCAAAGCAAGCCAAAGCTGGCCGGCGGGACGCCGGCGCTCCGAGGCTCGCCAATGATTCGACAGCAACAGCAGTCATTATTCCGAAAGCGCGGTGTTGATAAATGGATCAATGCCGGCCTGAGTGACGGTGCCGTATTTCAAAATCTTCATACTAATGTCTATACGGAAATACCGGCGGAATTGTTACGTTCGGCTTGACGATAGATGACGCATTTGTAATCGTCCAATCACCCTTATGCCTACTGTCACTGAGCCTACACCCCCCTACCGCGTGAACAAAAAAAGCCTGTTTGAACTGCCTGACGGAAGGAAGGTCACGCTTACGTTTTTTCTAGTCGCATCCCTTTTTCTGATTTGGGGATTTTGCAACGGGATGATCGACACGATGGATAAACATTTTCAGGACCAACTTAACCTGTCAAAAGCGCAATCTGCGTGGGTGCAGTTTGCGCATTATATGGGTTACGCGTTGATGGCGCTGCCGGCCGGGTTGCTCACCCGAAAAGTTGGTTACAAGGGCGGAATTATTTTTGGTCTGATGCTTGTAGCGCTGGGCGGCCTGTGGTTTATGCCGGCAACAAAAATCGCCGCGTTCTGGGCATTCCTGATGGGCGTATGCATGATTGCCATGGGATTGACTGTTTTGGAGACGGTAGCCAATCCTTACACCACGGTGCTTGGGCCGAAGGAATATGGCGCGACACGCATCAACCTTGCGCAATCGTTCAACGGGATCGGCTGGATTTTGGGCCCCATCGTCGGCGCGGCGTATTTTTATTCTGAAGGCGGCGTGCAAAAAGCGCAAGGCCAGCTTTTCATTCCTTACTTGGGGGTGGCGATTATTGTGCTCGTCATTGCGGCGATGTTTTTGAAGGTGCCGGTGCCAGATGTCAAAGTTGAGGATGAATATAATACAGACGAGAGGAACACACCTGCACCCAAGGTTGCGAAGGAAAAAAACCGGGGCCTGATTTTATTGATGATGTTCCTGAATGTGGTGGCGCTGGGGCTTTCAGTTTATTTGATTATTCATACCATCCTGCCGAGCCTGATTTCCGACCAGGCCGACGGCCTGAAGGCGGAGGCGACCTTGGGCGGATTTTATAAAACCACGCTCATTGCAATTTGCGCACTGGTTGTGTTGGCGGTGCCGTTGTTGATGTCAATATCGAAGAAGGCGACGACCCACAGCATCTGGGCACATCCGCATTTTTCCGGCGCGACGCTGGCGCAATTCCTTTACGTGGCGGCCCAGGCGGGAATTTTCAGCTTCTTTATCAACAGCATGACAGTGGATAAGAGCAATGGTTCCGCCATGGTGCCTCCGTTGCCTGAGTCCTGGAATTCAAGCTTTCTGTCGAAGTGGGGCTGGATTGAAACGCGCACGGCGTTTTCGCCTGGTGACATCAAGGATTTTCCAGCTTTGGCAACCTGGCTGAAAACCAAGCCAGACCCGATAGCCTCTTTCCTCAACAGCCAGTTATCCACGGGTCAATGGTCGAACGGGCAGTTATCCTCGAACACGGTTGCCGTGCTGGCGGATTACAAGGAAGGAACGCCGGTTCCGGAACCGTTGCAGAAAACTTTGATCCAGGAATTGAATCGGATTGTCCGGCAGGAGCTTGGCAACAAACCTGGCGGCTCAAATAACAAACCCGCCTTGTACGACGCCGCGCGATTCAGCGGGGCGAAACTCAGTGCAAAAGCGCAGGCGCTGGCGTCTGACACCAATCGTAATGAGCACGCAACGATTGTAATGAACCGGCTATTGCTGCGGGATGCCTTCCCGGCGGCCCTTGCCTACAATGACAATGTGCTTGCCATCAGCGACAAGGGAGCCGGCAATCTTTCATCGATTGCATTTTGCTTCTTCCTATTGGGCCGCATTTCTGGGGCATGGTTTCTGAAGAAAGCGCCCGCCCACAAAATCCTTGGGCTATACGCATTTGTGAACATTCTCGTTTGCGGCCTGGTCATCGGCCAGTTGGGGTGGATATCAGTGCTCTGCGTGTTTCTGAGCTATTTCTTCATGTCCATCATGTTTCCGACCATCTTTGCGGTGGGCATCCATGGGCTGGGTTCGCAATCGAAGAAAAAGGCGGCTGCGTTCATTGTCATGTCCATTACCGGCGGCGCGCTCATGCCTAAATTCATGGGATATTTGGGCGACGTGCGCAACATGTCGGCGGCGTTTTGGATGCCGTTCGGCTGTTTCATCCTTATCGCGTTGTATGGCTTCTTCTGGCCGAAGCTCAGCCAGTCCGAGGGTGTGGTGGGAATGAAAGCCAGCGGCGGACATTAATCAATTTTGTTTGCGCACCCCCCAAAAGAAAGGGCGGCCCTTACGGCCGCTCTTTCGTTTCGGAGGCAGTCTCGCCAATAAGATGTTGACGGCACGTTAAAACGCGAACCGTGGAACGACACAAAAAAGGACGGCTCGAAGGCCGTCCTTTGAATTTAGAATATTTAAAGGCTGATTAATTGTTGGCGGGAGAATTTCCGCCGCCTTGAGCGTTCGCTCCGCCACCGCCGCGACGGGGCATCGCCTGGAACTTGGTGTATTGCTCGGGCGTAAGAATTTCCTTCATCTGCTTGTCAAATTGCTCACGCGCGGATTGCATTTTCGCCCTGCGGTCTTCCTGGTCGGCATTGCGCGCCGC
>DASXHY010000654.1:0-3430 GCA_036488095.1 Verrucomicrobiia bacterium
TCTGCCGCTCGCCTTGATCTTCGCCTATCTCGTGGGATTGGTGTATCGCCCCGCAGCCCAACCCGACAGCACTGCATTTGACGCGACCGTCATTCTTGGCTATTGGCTGACCAACATCCTCGGCTTTATCCTCATGCACAAAGGCGCGCAGCAGGCATTCTCCAAAGAGGAAAAGAAATATTCGAGGCGTGAGTTGTTGAAGGATGTCGTTGTGTCGCTGGCTTACACGGTCCTAATAGTTATCCTCATCAAAATCGGGGTTCTGAAACCGATTTCGGCTTATTTTCATAATAAAAGGTGAATTGGATTCGACGGTTTTGACCGATAGCTTTTTGCATTTCCGGCGGCCAAGCGTGGTAAGGCGCCGGACCCAAAACGGCTTTTTGACAAAACTCTGCCGCCCGGACATCTACCGTGTTGGTTTTTACCTGCATGTCGGAAATGCGCCCGTCCGAATTTAGTATGAATTCGAGAACGACCAGGCCGTTGGACGGAATCGAAGACTGTTGATCAAGTAGGTCGAACCATCGGTGTTCCACTGTTTCGATTAATGCCTTGTCGTAACTAGCGAAGGGTGTGCTCGCGCTCGAAATAAGTGTGTGATGGCCTCGGGAAGAATACTTCTGAACTGTGTGCCCGGGCGAAGCAGATTTAGTGTTAAAACCAGTAATTGGAATCCAATCATGGTCCTGCGCATCGTGTTGCGTTTCGCAACCTGCCAGTATGAGAACTCCCGCGAGCAGGGTGCAAAATCCCGGAACCATCCGTGTTATGACTTTGCGTCCCTTCATACCGAAGCCACACTTACCCAATAAACTCCCTATGAATCGCCTTCATCGCCTGCTCACCCTTCGCCAGATCGATCACCACCGAAATCTTGATTTCACTCGTCGAAATCATCTCGATATTGACCCCTTCCTGCGCCAGCGTCTCAAACATCTTGCCGGCCACGCCTGAATGGCTCTTCATGCCCACGCCCACGATAGATAGCTTGCCGATTTTTTCCGACGTGATCACGTTGCCAAAGCTGACTTCCTTCTTCAATCCATCAATGACCTTCTGCGCCTTGAGCAAGTCCGGCTTTTCGAGCGTGAACGAAATGTCGGTGGCGGGAGCGCCGGCGCCGTGGCTGATGTTCTGCACGATCATGTCCACGTTCACGGTCGCATCGCCCAGCGCCTTGAAAATGCGCGCCGCCACGCCCGGTTTGTCCGGCACCGCCACGAGCGTGATCTTGGCCTGGTTTTTGTCGAGCGAGACGCCGCGCACAACGACGCCTTCCATGCTTTTGGTTTCTTCTTTCACAATGGTTCCTGGATTTTCGTTGAGGCTGGAGCGAACTTCAAATACGACCCCAAATTTTTTTGCAAATTCAACCGACCGGCTCTGCATCACCTTGGCCCCGAGGCTGGCAAGTTCGAGCATTTCATCATAGGAAATTTCTCCAAGCTTCTTCGCGTTCGTCACGATGCGCGGGTCGGCGGTATAAACGCCGTCCACATCCGTATAAATCTGGCAAAGGTCCGCCTTCAACGCCGCCGCGAGCGCAATGGCCGTCAGGTCCGAGCCGCCCCGGCCCAGCGTGGTGATCTGTCTCTGCGACGTTTCCCCCTGAAAACCCGCCACGATGACCACTTTGCCTTCGTTCAAAAAATCGTGAACGGTCTGCGGCGAAATGTTTTGAATTTTCGCCTTCGTGTGTACGCCGTCCGTGACAATGCCCGCCTGCGCGCCCGTCAGAGACACCGCCGGGATATCAATGGAATGCAACGCGATCGCCGCCAGTGCAATGGTGGTCTGCTCCCCGGTGGCCAGCAGCACGTCCATTTCGCGTTCGCTCGGCAGAAGCATGATTTCTTTCGCCATTTTGATGAGATTATCCGTCACGCCGCTCATCGCCGAGACAACGACCACAATCTTATCGCCTTTGGCGTGATATTTTGCCACGCGCGCGGCAACATTCTTGATGCGGTCGGTGTTGCCCACCGAGGTGCCGCCGTACTTCTGAACGATCAATGCCATATCATTTAACGATTGCGCCGGCATTTGCCGGGCCACCCGCGAAACGGGAGCGGGACACTAATAAAATCGCGAGCACTTGAAAAGCTCGGAGTTGACAGCCCGCAGTTTACCGACAAGCGCGTAGGAAGAGTACGGATACGCTCTATTCTAATTGATTCCGCCCATGTCCGGGATATGATTGGGGTAAATACCTACCAGACAATGTAAATAGCGTTTCCTAGAGTCTTGCGCCCAGTCTCAGATGAACGTGAATTTCCAATCCGAGCCTGTTTTGCGAGGGAATGGCAATATGCCGCTCGAAATTCACTCACCCACATTAAACGGCAGAGCAAACGGGACTTCGTCGCGGCATAAAGCTGACGACTTGGGGGCGCGGGAAAAGCCGGCCGGGCGCGAAAAACATTTCCAAAGCCGTCCGCCCCGAATGCCTTTCAATCCGGTCCGGTTGCTTTCCAAAGTACGACGGTTGATTGACTCCAGTTTCCGCGCCAAAGTGCTGGTGCCGGTCGTGGGCTGCCTCGCAATCGCGGTCGTCGCCACATTTTTTGTCGTGGAACGCGAACTGGCGCGGCAATTCGATACCAATGCCCGCCGAAGCTTGCTGGCCGCCAACGAAGTCGTCCGGAATGCACAGCAATTTCAAAGGAACGATTTGCTGCTCCGCTTTCACAATCTCCCCCAGGTGCCCTTGTGGAGCGAGGTGTTTCAATCCGGCGCGCCCAAGGATCTGCACGACACGTTGCTCACCTTGATGGACATGCAGAAGGTGGACATCGTTTTTTATGCGTCGAAAAAGGGAAAAATTCTCGACGTCGTGAACAATGCCTCCGTCCCGCATACGGAGTTTGAAGCCGCCGCCTCCACCGCCTTGCTCTTGGCGCTGGACGGCACCGAAAGAGCGGACACCGTTAAGGTAGCGGGTAAGCTCTACGATGTTTTCGCCATTCCCGCTTACGACCCGGCCAGCAAACAAATCGGCGCGCTGGTGCTCGGCTCCGAACTCGGCGCCGCGACGGCGCAGGAACTTGGCAAAATGACCCGCTCTGCCGTGGCGCTCGTTTCGGATGGGCGCGTTATCGCCTCCACCTTGCCCGGCCTGGGAACAAGCGTGCCGTTTGCCGCCGCGTTTGGCCGCGTGCTGCCTCCGGATAATGACCCGTCAAAGAATGTGAAACCCCTTACCCTCAGCGGCCAGCCGTACTACGGGGTCTCCGGGCGTTTCGACTCGCTCGCCGGCGACACCAGCCTCGGTTATGTGCTTCTCAGCTCGCGCGAACAGGGACTGGCCGAGCAAGCCGCGGCGCAGCGTCTTCTGACCTGGGTTGGGATTTTGGCTATTATTGTCGGCGCGATTGGAGTCTGGTTTTTCATCCACCAGGCCACCGTTCCACTGCGCGAACTGCGCCAG
>DASXHY010000668.1:0-10865 GCA_036488095.1 Verrucomicrobiia bacterium
CTATGCCATCTTCTCACGCCGCGAACTGGTTTGCCGCGACGATGATTTGCTACGTGTTCTATCGTCGAAGCTGGCGATTTATGCTGCCGCTGGCGTGCCTGGTTGCGTTTTCACGGCTCTACAACGGCGTGCATTATCCCAGCGACGTGCTCGCCGGGGCAATTCTCGGAGCGGGCTATGCCGTGGCCGGAATGTGGTTGTTCGAATCGCTTTGGCGCTTTGTTGGCCAGAGATGGTTTCCGTTATGGTGGGAAAAACTGCCGTCGCTCGTGAACGTCCGGCCGCAAACCAGCGAACCTGTGCTGGCGGAAGAGGAGGCACCGCCTTCACTCGAAACCCGGCACGCGACCCTCGACACCCACTGGCTCCGCCTCGGTTATATTTTCATCGCCGCCTCACTGTTCGCAAATCTGGTGTATCTGAAGAGCGGGTTGATCGGATTGAGCGAGGACGAAGCGTATCAATGGGTGTGGTCGAAGCATCTCGCGCTTTCGTATTACAGCAAGCCGCCGCTCATCGCTTACACTCAATGGCTCGGGACGCATCTGTGGGGCGACAACGAATTCGGCGTCCGGTTTTTCTCGCCAGTCATCGGCGCAGTGCTGGGGGTTCTGTTGCTCCGGTTTTTCGCGCGTGAAGTCAACGCCCGCGCCGGCTTCTTTCTCGCGCTGATCGTCAGCGCCACACCGTTGCTTGCGCTGGGTTCCATATTGATGACTATCGATCCCCTGTCGGTTTTGTTCTGGACCGCGGCGATGATTGCCGGCTGGCGGGCCATCCAGCCGGGTGCGAAAACGTCGGCGTGGCTTTGGACAGGGCTTTGGATGGGGCTTGGCTTTCTGAGCAAATATACTGAACTGCTTCAACTGGTCTGCTGGGTTGTGTTCTTCATTCTTTGGAAACCCGCGCGAGTGCATTTGCGCAAACCCGGCCCGTACCTCGCACTCCTCGTAAATATAATTTGCGCAACTCCCGTGCTGATCTGGAACCAGCAACATCATTGGATCACCGTCACTCACGTCGAGAGCAACGCCGGAGCCAATAAGCCGTGGCACCCTTCGTGGAGTCACCTGGCCGATACGGCGAGTTTTATTGGCGTCGAAAGTCTGCTGCTGAATCCGATATTTTTTATCGCCGCCGTCTGGGCGTGCATTGCTTTCTGGCGGCGGGCGCGGCACGACCCGCGGCTGGTTTATCTTTTCAGCATGGGTGCGCCGTTATTTCTGATTTACTTTTTTTACAGCCTTCATTCCGGCATTTTGCCGAATTGGATTGCGCCCTCGGTGTTGCCGATTTTTTGCCTGATGGTGATTTACTGGGACACACGATGGCGGCTTGGGGTGCGCGCGCTCAAGGGTTGGCTAATTGCCGGCCTGGCTCTTGGTTTCGTCGCGGTGGCATTTATGCACGAAACCGACCTGGTGCAACATTTCATCGGCAGACCGCTGCCGCCAAAAATTGATCCGTTGACGCGGGTTCGCGGTTATCCGGAAATGGCCGCAACCGTTGAGGATGCGCGCGATAAATTGCTGACTGAAGGCAAACCGGTATTCATCATCGGCGCTCACTACGGAACGACCGGCGAGTTGAGTTTTTACCTTCCGGAAGCGCGCACCAATGTCGTCACCAACCCGCTCGTTTATTTCCTGACCAGCAGCAACGCGGTCAATCAATTCTACTTTTGGCCGGGCTACAAAGAAAGTCGCTCGGGCCAGAACGCAATCTTTGTGAGAGAGGTGCATGTTCCACGCTTGATTAAAGGAACGCTCAAGAATTTCTTCATGGATAGTTGGGTCGGCCTGTGGCTGAAAGGTGAGCCGATGGAAAATCTCACGCTTCCGGAGCCGGAACCTCCGCCCGCGCCGAAGAGCTTGCTGGGAGAGTTTGATTCTGTAAAGGATTTGGGTGTATATAATGTCTATTATCGTGGCCGCATCTTCCACTGCATCCAAATCTTCGAGTGCCGCAACCTGCACTGAACGCGACGCGGCGTCGGTCACGTTTTCGATTCGTGATTATGATCTGGCCGCGACGCTCGAATCCGGCCAGGCGTTTCGCTGGAAATCAGTGGACGGCGGCTGGAACGGCGTCGTTGGCAATCGCTGGGTGCGTTTGCGGGCCGATGAATTCTCCCTGACCGCCGAAGCCGCGGGGCCTGTTTCCGAGTGGCACTGGCTGACACATTATTTGCAGATGGGACTGGACCTCGGCGCCGTCGTCGCGACTTTCCCCTCTGATGAACCGATGCGCGCCGCGGTCGCGGCTTGTCGCGGCTTGCGCCTCCTGCGGCAGGACCCCTGGGAATGCCTCGCGTCCTTCATTCTTTCGTCTACGAAACAAATTGTCCAAATCCGGCAAATTGTTTCATTGCTGTGCGAGCGATTTGGCGAGCCCGTTTCTGCGGCGCCGGAATACGGCCCGGCCTTCGCGTTTCCATCCCCTGCCCGCCTCGCGCGTGTCACCGAGGCGGACTTGCGCGCGTGCAAAATGGGTTTTCGCGCGCCGTACCTCCTCGAATCCGCGCGCATGGTGGTCGAGGGAAAAATTGACCTCGAACGGCTGCGGGAAGTGCCGGTTGAGATTGCCCGCGCTGAACTGATGAATTTGCCGGGCGTGGGGCGCAAAATCGCGGATTGCGTCTTGTTGTTCGCGTATGGGTTTCAATCCGCCTTTCCCGTGGACGTATGGGTCATCAAAGCGCTCCAAAGGCTTTATTTTCCTCATCGGCGCGCTTCGGCCAAACGCCTGCGCCATTTTTCCGAAACTCACTTCGGGCCGAATGCCGGCTATGCGCAACAATATTTATTTCATTACATGCGGACAAAACACGGAAAACTCAAACAATGAAAACCCTTGAAGTTTTGTTTACGCCCGCTGATTTCGCGGCGCTGAAAGGCCGCTCGTTGGAGAATACGTTTTGCGTCGTTTTCGATGTTTTTCGCGCGACGAGTTCCATGGTGACGGCGCTGGCGAATGGCGCGGAGGCGATCATTCCGGTTGGGGAAATTCCCGAGGCGCTGGCAATCAAACAGAAGAACGCAAAGGTCCTGCTCGCCGGCGAACGCGACGGGGTTCGCATTCGGGCGGCGGCGACGGGCGGCACGGATTTTGATCTCGGCAATTCCCCCCGTGAATTCACGAAAGAAAGAGTGGCGGGTAAAACCATTGTGATGACCACCACCAATGGAACCCGCGCGCTGCGCTCTTGCGCCCATGCGAGAACGGTCCTGGTGGGTTCGTTTCTGAATCTGCAAGCCACGGCGGATATCATTTTACGCGATTGTCCCAAAGATTTACTGCTGATTTGCAGTGGCACGTATGAGCAGGCTGCATACGAGGACGTGCTTGGAGCGGGAGCGCTTTGCGATTTATTGTGGGGCTTTCTCGACCAGGGAGGCATTTCCGATTCGGCTAAGATGGCACGGGAGCTTTATGCAGTTGCAAAAAACCACCTGCTGGCGGCTGCATTACAATCGCGCAATGGACTGCGTTTGAGCGCAAAGCCGGAATTGCGCGATGACGTTCCATTTTGCCTCCAACGCGACGTTTTTAATTTTGTTGCTGCTATGAACAAGGACGGAACGGTGAAAAAACACGCCCACTAATGCGCAACTCGAGATTGAGTCACGTCGCCGGCCGATAACTCGCGACAACCCAGTCGCTCAAAACTTTGTCCGGCGCTTCCACGGCGTCGCGGTCAATCAGGAATTCCTGCGGTCCCGAGTTTTGCGTAATCAACTTCAGCCCGAACTGAAAATCCTTGAATCGCTTCGCGCAGAGATCGCGCACGGATTGCTTCTTTTCCAAAGCTTCATTGACCAGCACATCAGCCGCGGCTTCCGTGAAACGAATTTGGATGCCGTGATTTTCCCGGAATCGCCGAGCGAATTCCTCGACCAACTGCCGCGCCACGATCCGTTCCTCGCTCTTTGGATCGGTCAAAATATTTTTCAATTCCGCCGCCGGGTTCTCCACCAGTTGCGGAGTCACGACAAAACGTTTCACGGCGGTGGAAGGCAGTTCGAATTTTATTTGGCGAAAAACGCGCTCGCACACGGTCATGAGGCCGCGCGCGCCAGTCTGTTCGCTGCTGGCGCGCTCCGCGATCGTCCGCAATCCTTCGTCAGAAAACAAAACCTCGATGCCATAGGCGGCGAAGTCCTGTTCGTATTGGCGGATGATGCTGCCCTCGGAACTCTTTAAGATCTGGAACAAATCGTCCGTGTTCAACGGGTGGCAGACCACCCGCACGGGCAGCCGCCCGATAAATTCGGGCTCGAAACCGAACTCAATGAAGTCGCGCGTCTGCGCCGCGGAAAGAACCTCCTCGGCAATCTTCGCGTGCTGCTCTTTGGCGGCGAAACCAATCGATGCGTCGCGCAACCGTTTGCGGGCAATCTTTTCCAAACCATCAAATGCGCCGCTCACGATGAAAAGGATATGCTTGGTGTTGATGGTGGTCGGCGTTTTCCGGCCGCGCTGCATTTCCATCATCGCCTGGATTTGCCCCGCGATGTCGTTTGCCGAACGCGACGGCACCTCAGTCTCCTCCATCAGCTTGAGCAAGTTCGTTTGAACGCCACGCCCGCTCACGTCGCGCCCGCTGCCGTTGCTCGCCGCGGCGATTTTGTCAATTTCATCAATGTAAATAATCCCGTATTGCGCCCGCTGAACATCGCCATCAGCCAGGCGCACGAGGTCGCGCACCATGTCCTCCACGTCGCCGCCCACATAACCGGTTTCGGAAAATTTGGTGGCGTCGGCCTTGACGAACGGCACGCCGATCAATTCCGCCGCGCTGCGAATCAAATACGTTTTACCAACGCCCGTCGGTCCAATCAAAATTACGTTTTGTTTGGCGTAATTCGGAGATTCCTTACCCTCGAGCGCCAGCCGCACGTGATGGTAATGGTCGCACAAGGCGACACTCAGCACCTTTTTCGCCTCGTCCTGTTTGATGACGAAACGATCCAGATATTCCTTCACGTCGCGCGGCTTGTGTTTGAATTCGAAATCGTCCGCCTTGCTTTCACGCGGTTCCGTTTCGCCAACGGTGGGCTCATCCGCCGGAGCAGCGTCGCCGCGCGCGGTTTTGGCGGTGCTTTGAAAATGTTGCCGGACGAAATCAGTCAATTGCCGCTGGAATTCCTCCGGCGACAGCGGCGTGTTGGAGGTCGAAGCATTCATGGTCGCTCAATTGAAAATCTGTTTGCGAATCACCTTGTCACAATAAGCCGGTTTTGCAATAAGACCAGCGATTGAACTCAGAATTTCAACCGGTAGACCGGCCGCGATTCGAGGCTGCGTTGCGCCGCTTCGACGAGGAGAATTCGCAGGACCCGAATTCCGAGTCCGTCGAAGGCGCGCCGCGTCCGCGTGAACTCATTTACGCCCAATGGCTGACGGGCTGGGTCCTGAAACTTTGCCCCGGCGCTTCGGAGGAACTTCGTCTGGCCGCGCGGTGCCAGCATTTGTGCCGTTGGAAAATTCCCCGCCATTCCTACCCGATAACGCGTCCGGGCTATCTGAAATGGCGCGAAGACCTGAAACGATTTCACGCGGAACGCGCCGGAGAAATTCTCCGCGAGGCCGGCTATACCGATTCGACGATCGCGCGCGTTCAGGAACTTAATCTGAAAAAGAATTTTCCCAACGACCCGGAAGGCCGCGTTTTGGAAGACGCGCTGTGCCTTGTGTTCCTCGAACGCCAGCTTGCCGATCTCGCCGCCAAAACCGCCGATGATAAAGTCATCACCGCCCTGCAAAAATCATGGAAGAAAATGACACCAGCCGCGCACACCGAGGCATTGAAGCTTGCGTATGGCCCGCGCGAAAGGAAATTGATTGAGCGAGCGCTGGCGAGCGAATAGGCCCGTTTGTAGATTAGCCAAATAATTCGTTCTTGCGGTTTCGCCGGGACGTTGTAACTATTTTCGGGTCTGGTGCACGGGGTCGTAGCTCAGTTGGTAGAGCGTCTCGTTCGCAATGAGAAGGTCGCAGGTTCGAATCCTGTCGGCTCCACCAGTCTTCGCTCGGAGCAGCAGCGGAGAGCGAAGACTGCCTCGCCGTAGCGCAGCGTAGGCGGGCTGGTACTGTGAAACCAGTTGCTCCGAGCTTCGACTCGGCAAGCCATATGAGCTTCCATTATGCTTATATTTTACAAAGCGAAAAAGAACCCGATCGCTTTTATACTGGAAACACCGAGGATTTGCACGCCCGGCTGAAAAAGCACAATGCCGGAGAGGTTCCACACACATCGAAATTTCGTCCCTGGAAAATCAAAACTGCGGTTGCATTTACTAGTCGAGAACGCGCTTGTGACTTTGAGCGCTATCTGAAAAGTGCATCTGGCCGCGCTTTTGCAAAAAAGCGACTGTAATTTCGCACTGTCAGGATTTTCAGTTTGAACCGGTTCGGCTGCCGAATTAACTTTGCCCAATGGATCATTCGCCCGGATTTTTAAAGGTTGTCAACGAGGCACGTTCGCACGTTAAGGAAATCACTATCGATCAGGCGCGGGAACGGCTGGCGCGAAATCCGAATGCGGTGTTGATGGATGTGCGCGAGGATCACGAGTGGAACAAGCAGCACGCGGAACAGGCGGTCCATCTCGGCAAGGGAATTTTGGAACGCGACCTGGAGAATATGTTTCCCGATCCCAACACGGAGATATTGATGTATTGCGGCGGCGGTTATCGTTCGGTGCTGACGGCGGCGGTGGCCCAGCAGATGGGTTATGGGAATGTTTTTTCGGTGATGGGCGGATTCAAGGGGTTGGTGAAGGCGGGTTGGCCAATGAAAAGTGGGGACTGAGATCGAATTCGACGGGCGCCCTTTCCATGAACCTTGCAGCAGCCGACGTGAGGAGAACCGATCTATTTACGATTTACGATATACGATTTACGAGTCGCGGAAAATTCATCGTCCGCTCGTAAATCATAAATTCCGAGCCTCCAAAGGCTACACCACGCCAGCGAGTGCCAATACTGACGCGAGAAAGCGCGCAACTCTCAAGCTTTGGTGGGTTCGGGGCGGCGGGTGCGGCGGAAACAGACGCGGGTCATCGCGTTCAACAAGGACACGACTTTTTCGCGGGTGATTTCGCCCATGAGACAAATCTGGATCCAATTTTTTCGACGCAAATATTCGCTGTTGTAGCTCACGAGATAGCCGGATTCCTGGATCAGGCCGCCGATCGTCAGCGAATTCATTTCGGCGGGCAATGCAATCGTCACCACGGCCGGAGAGGTTTGGGTGTGCGCGCCGACGAGCGCAAAATCCAATTCCTTCAGTCTGGCGCGCAGGAAATCCGAGTGCGCGATGATTTCATCAAAGCGCTTTTGCCAATCCACATGCTTGACGGCCGCGTGCAGCGCGTGGAGCAGGTTCGATGAAAATGTGAACGGCACGCCTTGCTGCTGCGAATAGTAGCCGAGGTCGAGATAGCGCGGCAGGCGCTCGGGTTGCGGCGTGACGGCGTGGTTGTGAAACACCATCGAGATTCCGGGATAAGAGCGCAGTCCTTTGCCGCTCGAGCAGGAGGCGAGATGGACGCCGCTCAAATCCACTGGCATTGTGCCGACGGAACTGATGCAGTCGAGGCAGAGTTTGACCTGGAATTCATCGCAAAGCGCCTTGAGGGTGCTTAAATCGTTCAGCACGCCGGTGGAGGTTTCGCAATGGGCGCACCAGAGCCAACCGGGCGCCGGGGTCTGCTCAAGGGCTTTGCGGACGGCGCGCAAATCAAAGGGCTGGCCCCATTCGAATTCAATTTTGTCAAAATCCAAACGCCAACGCCGGGCCTGGTCGATCAAGCGGCTGCCGAATTCGCCGTTGCTTAAAACAATTCCGCGTTTTGCTTCGAGCGTGAGCTGGCCGCCGATGACATCGTTGGCCAGGGTGCCGGAGCCAAGGAATAATTCCACGTTTCGGGTCCGCACGAGTTCACAGAGGATTTGACGCGCGGCGCCAAAGTCCTTCATGAAAATATCCGCGCGATGCGATTCAGGCGCCTGCTCGAAGGCGCGCCGCACTTCGCGTTTCACGGTCACTGGGCCGGGAAGAAAATTTACGGCGCTAGGCTGGAACGAGCGCGACGGCGAGGAGCGCAAAAATTCACGCGCGGTATTCTCGAACGTCTCGAGCGTGACATACATGGGTTGAAATTGCGCTTCACCGGCGCCGACCGTGGGACCGAAGGGCACGAAACCCAGATGCTGGTAAAGGCGGAACTGGCGCGTGGTGCCGGAAATGATGGCGAGGTCGAAGCCTTTTTCAATCCCGTGCTGCCAGAGGAGCGCGAGGATTCCCTGCAACACTTGGGCGCCGCGAAATTTCTTCTCGATGGCCAGGAGCCGGATTTCGCAGATGGTGCGGCCGGCCGGCAGATAGGAATCGAGGTTTTCCAATTTTTGGTCGAGGGAAAACGGGCGGGCGCCACGGACAGCGAGCATGCCGGCGAGTTTTTTTCCCGCGAGACAAATCAGGTAGGTATTTTCGGCGTGAAATTTATCGACGAGCCGATGCGTCGGCGAGGCGTGGTGCTGGGGGATTTCCTCGACGAAAGTCTTGTAGTTCAGGCGATGAATCTGCTCGAACTCCCAATCTTCATTGGCGGTCTTAAACGTCAGGGGTTGGCGTGTGCTCATAAGGGTTCGTCACTTTCCGCCTGCAGGTGCCGGCGCTCGATCAAACTGAAAATTTCGTCGATGATATTCTTCCGGTGGGCCAGCAACACCAACCCGCTCATCAGCCCGATCAAAAAAACTTGAATGCGGTCCTGTCCCAAAAACAAAGCCGCGAGCGGCAGGCATATCAGCGCGAACAATCCCGGGAGGATGGTCCGCCATTGCAACACGAACGCGCCGAGGAACAACATGCAATAGACCAGCGCGAGTTTGGGATCGTACACCAGCAAAGCGCCGAGAGACGTGGCCATGCCCTTGCCGCCATGAAATCGCAGTTGCGCGGGCCAGATGTGACCGGCGACGACAGCCACCATGGCGAGGGCGACGATGCGTTGATCGGTGGTGAAGTGGCCCGCAGCCCAGACAGCAAGTCCGCCCTTCCCAAAATCACAAAGGACCGTGACGAGAAAACCGGTTTTGCCGAGCACACGCCCGACGTTGCGCGCGCCGACGCTGCCGCTGCCCAATTCGCGAACATCTTCTCCGATGCGGCTGCGAACGAGATAATAGCCGGCTGCAAAACAGCCGAGCAGATAGGCGCAAAAACCAATGGCACTGGCCTGGTTCCAGTTAGCGGAGCGCAGATAATCAATCCACGTCATAGCTGTTTTGCGATACTCCGATATTGCTCTGCTCCATCAATACCGGCGCAGTGTAGCCAGTACTCAGGCGTCATGTGAATCAAAAAATTAGACAAAACATTGATTTTTTTGGTGTTGTCTTTGAGCAAAAGCGGTGGTCGAGGGGGTGACTGCGCGTAACGGAATGTATAAAACGCGGGGAATGCGGGCGCGTGAAGCGTAAAACGTAAAACGTGAATCACGGTCTTTCGTCCCGGACCGTTTTTTCGGAATGGTTGGCAGGGGTCAGACGCTGACGTGCTCTGCAAATTTGTTTCGTCGACAGAGGTTAACTGGCCGGCGGGGACGCCGGCGCTCCCGGCATCTGCGAAATTTGCAGACAGGAATTTCGTTTCATGGTTCCATTTCGCAGAATTTATGTTTCGCATCGGCATTGATCTCGGCGGGACCAAAATCGAAGGCATTGTTCTCGGCGCGGACGGCACTGAACGTTTTCGCAAACGCGTCGGAACGGAACAAGAAAATGGTTACGCCCATATAATCAATCGCGTCAAAGCACTTTACGGGGAGCTCGCCGGCCGGATCGAGCGCGCGCCGCACACGGTCGGGATCGGCACGCCGGGGGCAATCTCGCGCCGGACCGGGTTGCTGAAGAATTCCAACACGGTGTGTCTCAATGGACACTCGATCCGGAGCGATCTCGAAAATCTTCTGGGCCGCAAAATTGAAATTCAAAATGACGCGAATTGTTTCGCCATGGCCGAGGCGCTGCACGGGGCGGGTCGCGGCAAAAACCTCGTGTTTGGCGTCATCATGGGCACAGGCTGTGGCGGCGGGATTATTTATAAGGGCGAGGTCATCACGGGCACGCAATCGATCGCCGGCGAATGGGGGCACATGTCCATCGATCCAAACGGGCCGGCGTGTTATTGCGGCCAGCGCGGGTGCGTGGAGACGCTCATCAGCGGCGGCGGCGCTGAAGCGCGATACGCGGAGCGTTACGGGGAGAAGAAATCTTTTGCGGAAATCGCGGAGGCTTATCACACCGGCGATCCGCGGGCCGTCGAGTTCATGAAAATTTTCTTTCGCAACTTCGGCCGCTCGCTGGCGAATCTGGTTGATGTGCTGGACCCGGACATCGTCGTGATGGGCGGTGGGCTGTCGAAGTTCGGAGCGATTTACAAAGAAGGCGTGGTGGAGCTGGCCAAACAGGTCTTTAGCGATTCCCTCGAAACGCCGGTCGTGGAGAATCAACTCGGCGATTCGGCGGGAGTGATTGGGGCAGCGCTGGTGGGGGTTTGAGGCCCAAGGCGCAGTGTTAAAAAGCGAGGCTTAACGTTAATAATAGGAGTTTGAATAAACAGATGCCTAGTCCCACTAGTAAAATTTCTACCGTACTATTCCCTTTCATCAGAGGCTGTGGTATAAGGAATGGCTCCGAATGCGGAGAAGTCGAATTGAAAATTACAAAAGAAAGAATGATGAAGAAAAAATTATTCACGGCGGGCGGCCTGCTGGTTGCGGCCGGAGGATTGTTGCTGGCAACGGGTTGCGTGGTCGAACCGAATGGCCGGGTGGTCCTTGCGCCGCCCGTAGT
>DASXHY010000633.1:0-7245 GCA_036488095.1 Verrucomicrobiia bacterium
TGGCGGCCAATAGGAGGGTGGCTAACAAGCCGAGGCACACGAACTGCCGCTTCCAAACAATTTCAGTGCAGTCATTCTGCTTATTTCACTGCCGCCGCCCCTTCACACGCCCGCAGCCGCTTGCCTAAAAAATCCTTTTCCGATTTCAACTCCGCCAGTTCCATTGCCTTTTGGAAATGCGCCACGGCCGCGGGCAAATGTTTCAATCGTTCCTCAAATTCGCCAAGGACGGCGTAATACAAATAATACGATTCCAATTTGTCCAAGCCCTCGATGGCGTTCACCGCGTCCAGGCCCGCCTGCGGCCCGCGGATATTCGCAACCACGATGGCGCGATTGAGCGCGGCGACCGGTGAAGGATCGAGTTCGGTCAACCGGTCGTAGAGCGAAAGGATTTGCGCCCAGTCCGTCGACTCATAATCCTTCGCCGCGCAATGGCAGGCGGCGATGCCGGCCTGGAGATGATATTCGGTCAATTCATCGCCGGCGGCGGATTGCGCGAAGTGAAACATGCCGCGCGCGATCATGCGCTGGTCCCATTTCGAGCGGTCCTGTTCCTGGAGGCGAAGCAGGTTGCCCTCGTCATCCACACGCGCAGGGATGCGGGCGGCGTTCAAGAGCATCAACGCCATCAGCGCGTGCGCGGCGGGACCGTTCCCGGCGGGATGTGCCGCCAGCAAACCGGTCAATCGAATCGCTTCCTGGCAAACTTCCTCGCGCACCAGTTTCTCGCCGCTCGAGGCCTTGTAACCTTCGTTGAACAACAGGTAAAGCGAGGTCAAGACAGCATTCAATCGCCGCGCCAGTTCCTCGCCCGCGGGAATTTCAAAAGGCACTTTGGCGTCGCGAATTTTTTGTTTGGCCCGCGTCAGGCGTTTGGCGATGGCCGCGTCCGTAGTCAAAAACGCGCGGCTGATTTCGGTGACGCTGAAACCGCACAACGTATTCAACGCGAGCGCGACCTGAGCTTCGGCGGGCACGACGGGATGACAGCACACGAACATCATGCGCAGGCGGTCATCGGCGATTTCCTGGTCGAGAAGAACGGATTCATCGGGCGGCGCTTCGGGACGGTCCATGCGCCGCACAATCTCGGCCTCTTTATCGCGAAAAACTTTTTGCCGCCGGACGACGTCGAGCGCGAGATTGCGGGAGGCGCGCATGATCCAGGCGCCGGGATTTTCCGGCACGCCGTAAAACGGCCACGTCTGCAAGGCGCGCGCCAGCGCCTCCTGCACGACGTCCTCGGCGAGATTGAGATGCTCGACGCCGAAAATGCCCGTGAGCGTGGCGACCATCTTCGCGCCTTCATGGCGGAAAAGGTGTTCGACCACCTGAGAGACCTCGCGCTCGGGTTGGGCTTCGGATGGATTCACTCGCCCGGATTATACCGGGCGAAGGCAAGTCGGCGAGGAAAAGGTGTGGCGGCCTTCCGCCACGCAAAGGCCATGTCTTTCGGCCTTCATAGCATTTTTTCAATACTAAACTGCCTCGTCAAATTGTTGAAGTAGGTGAAGATGGACAGGTGAATCAGAAGGAACAATGAAGACGCATGTTTAAAGAGATGCAGTTGGTTTGGCGGTTCAATCGCGGCCACACGGATGCGCTGCGAGAAATTTATGAACTGCACAAACACGAGCTGGTGACGCTGGCCACGGCGCTCCTGGTTGACAAATTCCAGGCCGAAGACGTGGTACACGACGTTTTTGTGGGCTTCATCCGCTCGCGTGGACGGTTTCGGTTGACGGGAAGTTTGAAAGGATTTTTGGCCACGTGCGTGGCAAACCGGGCTCGCAATGAAAATAAATCGAAACGCAAGCATACTGCTGATGAAACCGTAACGACCGAGCCGGCCACGCCGGAGAACCAGCGTCCCGACCTGGCGACAATATTCGGAGAAGACATGAAGCACGTGGGTGTGGCGCTGGCGGAATTGCCCTGTGAACAAAGGGAAGTCGTCGTGTTGCGATTGTATAGCGGGATGCGGTTTTACGCCATTGCACGAATGCAAGGCGTTTCAACCAACACGGTCCAGGGGCGTTACCGCTACGGGCTGAACAAACTGAAAGAACTTTTAGACGGACACATAAGCCTATGAAAAAGACACAGGATATTTCGCAAGTGCTCTGGCGGTTGCACGTGCCGGCGAGCTCGAAACTGGACGAACGAATTGACGGCGAGATTGCCAAAGCGGCGACGGTAGCGACGGCTGCGCCATCCGGCCAAGAATTCGCCTTCGGGAAAATCTTTCTCCTGTTTCTGAAAAAGAAATCCACCCGCTACACGCTGGCTACCACTATGGGGCTTATTCTGCTGGTGGTATTGGTCATGAACCATTCGACCACTTCGGCGTGGGCGATGGATCAGGCAATCGAAGCGCTCAAAAAATACAGAGCGCTTCACTTTACGGGTTATTACACAACCGAGAACGGCCAAACCAAACCACTCGACGCCTGGGCGCGATCCGACACTACAGGTAATCGGGTGGAAACCGCCCTCGTCACGATTGGTCATATCACCACCTGGACCAGGGACAACAAGACCTACACCTATGACCGGGCCGGGAAGAAGGGCTATGTCCAGCCGGGCATCAACTTAATTAACTCCTGGCTCGGCCCGAACCTGCTCGCCGATGCGGCCACGGTGAAGGATTACAAGGCAGTCGAGGGCGACGATCCAACCACGGGACAAAAACGGGTTATTGTCACTTGCAGCCTGGGCAACCTGGAAGGGCCTCAATCGTTTCTCATGGAGTTCGATGTCCGCACCAAGTTGCTCGTAAGCTTGCAAGCCTGGCCCAATCTGACACGAGAAGGAACTCCAAGAACCAGTGTTGAGAAGATTCTCTATTTTGAGGATCTGCCGGACAGCGCTTTGAGCTTTCAGCCTCCTGCGGATACGCAGTTCACCGATATACCGCTGGAGGTTCCAGAAGCGGACATTTCATTATTGAGCGATCCAAAGTGCGGTATGTCCGCAGACGGAATGACCCGGGAACAGGCCTGTCAAAAAATTCTCAAGGAACTATGGGTTGCCACTCCGGATCGCGTCCGCCAACTTTTCCCTGTCATCGCCACGTGGTCTGATGAAATGATACGCGGCGCGAGGAATCCCAATGAAACAGTAAAGGAAGTGGTGAAAATCGGCAGCATCGAACAGACCGGTAGTTCGAAGCTCGGCCCGCTTTGCCTGGTTCCGTGCCGGATTCGTTACCAGGACGGCAGCGTGCGAGAGAACTGGATGGTGGTGCAATTTCGCGAAACTGATCGGGGGACTTCCTGTGTGGTCGCAGCCATTCGTGGATATGGGCTGAATGTGAAGGAGTGAATAGAGCATTTTCAAAAAGATTGTGGCCATTCCGATGAATGGGTGCCCTACCGATTATTTTCCAACAGGAGCAGTGATGCCGGCGGCGGCTTTAGATAAAAGCACACTTAGATTTTCGAGGCAGAACTTAGACCATGATTCGTAAGAGGCGACGTCTCCGACGGCATCGGCGATGGGAAGGAATTCCGGCGCCACGATGCCACTGCGGCTACCGGCTACGTCCTCGTTGTCCACATGCATCACGTGTACGACTCCGAAATGCACGTAACCGACATCCGTGCTGTCATCATTGATCACCGCGACAACCGCTTCCTTCGCTTCACCGATTGCCACCTCTTCCATCAATTCCCGCCGCATGCTTTCGGTATATCCCCCGGCTTGGGAAAAAAGCCCGTTATCCTCCTCCGAAATATGGCCGCCCACTCCCACCGAATAGAGACCATGCAAACGCTTTTCTCCGCCGCCTTTACCGCGCCGATATCGCAAGATTCGGTCGTTGCAAATAATAAGAACGTACGGAATCAGTTGCTTATAACGCCTGTCTAGTTCGGCTTCGCTTCGATTGAGGTACAAAATATTTTCCGAGGATGTTACCACGGACAGGTATTTTTCCACCTCAAGGCTGAGACCTTGAAACACGCCCAGGTCCTCAAGAAGTTTTCGTTTAAAACAAAGCACTCGTTCTTCAGTAGCCATCCGTTCGCCTTTCTGCTGGTTGCATTTCGCTTATAATCGTTTACGAAGCGGCCAAAGAGTAAAATATCACCATTATTATTCACTGCTTATTCAGAGGCTTATCCACATTTTCCGCCGGGCGAGACCTTCGCTGCCAGCATCGGGCAAAACGCTTTGCGATACGACCAGGCGAGATACAGTTCCAATAGTGTGACAACCACACCCGGCACAATCATCGAGAGCGAGGTGTAAATGTGAAAGGTGAGAATGGCCACCAGGATGGGCGCAAGGAGCGTCAAGGCCAGCGGCACGAAGCGATTGACCAAGAGCAATACCGCGACCAGCACTTCCACACCCGAAACCACGTCCATGAAACCGCCTTTTTTCAACGCCATGCCTATCGTTATAATATCCTGCGGTATATCTTTTGGCTGAGGCATGAAATTCAAAAAGCCATTCAACCCGAACAGCAAAAACATCAACCCCAACAGCACACGCGCAATGTGGGGAAAAAAGCGCGTGAAAGATTTGCCGCCAGTTTGGTTCAAAGCACTGCCTGTATTGGTGTCCATATATTTGGTATCGCTATGCTGTTATTGGTTCACTTCGATTTTTTTTAACTCTTCGACTCTCAACTCCTCAACTCTCAACTTCCGCCTACCCTCCCGCCATTGCGCCAACGATCAAAAACGGCTCCTCGCCCTTCACCACGGCTTCGGGCAACGGCGTGTCCGCCGGTTCGAGCGACAAATCCTCTTTGCACGCAAAAAACCGGATGAACGGCCGCCGCTTCAATGTGACATGATCGCGCATCGTGCCTTTCAGCACCGGAAACTTTGCTTCCAACGCATCGAGCACCGCGCGCACCGTGGTCGGCGCGGGCACTTCAAGCTCCACTTCGCCCTCGACGCGCGCCAGGTTCCGCAAATGAAATGGCATTACGACTCGCATCACGCCAGCGTTTGCGCTTCCACCGAATACACCGCCGGCAAATCCCGCACCACCGGTTCCCAGGAATCGCCGCTGTTCGCCGAGGCATAGACCTGCCCGCCCGTGGTGCCAAAATAAATCCCGCACGGCTCGAGCGAATCCACCGCCATCGCGTCGCGCAATACATTCACGTAACAATCCTTTTGCGGCAGGCCCTTCGTGAGCGCTTCCCAATCGTTCCCGCCCGACCGGCTGCGATACACGCGCAGTTTTCCTTCCGGCGGATAATGTTCCGAATCGCTCTTGATGGGCACCACATAAACCGTGTTCGGCTCGTGCGCGTGGACATCGATGGGAAATCCAAAATCCGTCGGCAAATTTCCGCCGACATCATTCCACAGTTCGCCCGCATTGTCCGTGCGCAACACGTCCCAATGTTTCTGCATGAACAACACGTCCGGTCGCGCGGGGTTCATCGCGATGCGATGCACGCAATGCCCCACTTCCGCGTCCGGGTCCGGCAGTTCGAATTGCGACTTCAACCCTTTATTGATCGGCTTCCACGTTTTGCCGCCGTCATCCGTGCGGAAAGCGCCCGCCGCCGAGATGGCCACATAAATCCGGTTCGGGTTTTTGCGATCCAAAAGAATCGTGTGCACCGCCATGCCGCCGGCGCCCGGTTGCCACAGGTTTCCTTTCGCGCCGCGCAATCCGGGCAACTCCTTCCACGTCTTGCCGCCATCCACCGTCTTAAAAATGGCCGCGTCCTCCGCGCCCGCGTAGGCCACGTTCGCGTCCGTCAACGACGGCTCCAGATGCCAGATGCGCTTGAATTCCCACGGATGCTGTGTGCCGTCGTACCACTTGTGCGTGCCCACCGTGCCTTCATAAACGAATTTATTGCTTTCACCGCGCGGCATGCCTTCCGGCCCCTGCAATTCCTCCGGGCTGCTCCCCGGCAGAGTCCACGTCTTGCCGCCGTCATCCGAGCGCTGGATGATTTGCCCGAACCACCCGCTGCTCTGCGACGCATAAATCCGGTCGGGATTCACCGGCGAACCTTTCATGTGATAAATTTCCCAGCCGGCAAAATGCGGCCCGCTCACATCCCACTTTTTGCGCGTGCCATCCGAAGTGATGACAAACGCGCCTTTTTTGGTGCCGACCAACAATCGTATTTTGCTCATAGTTTCCTCGTTTGGGTTAATGGTTCACCGATCGTTCTCGAATCCCATCGAATCATTTCGTTTTTCCCGCGTAAGCGTCTTTCAATTGCTCGATGTCCAGCTTCACCATTTGGACCAGGGCCTGCATGACCCGGCCTGATTTCGCGGCGTCCTTGTCGCGCAACAAATCACCGAGAACCTCCGGCACGACCTGCCACGAGAGGCCGTATTTGTCCTTGAGCCAGCCGCAGGCCACTTCCTGGCCGCCGGCAGAAAGTTTTTTCCAATACCTGTCCAGTTCCGCCTGCGTTTTGCAACTCACCGCGAACGACACCGACTCATTGAACTTAAATTGCGGCCCGCCGTTCATCGCGACAAACTTCTGACCTTCCAACTCAAACTCAACCGTCATCACCGAACCCGCCGGTTGGCCCGAGGCCTTTGCGCCTGTCTCGTCATAACGCGCAATTTTTCCGAGTTTTGATTTTTTGAAAATCGAAACATAAAACCTGGCTGCCTGCTCGGCGTTGCCATCGAACCAGAGAAATGGAGTAATTTTTTGCGTAACCATTTTGACCCTTATAGTTGAATGCTTTTTGCGCCGGACGAATTCCGCGGCTACTCGGATGCGGTGGCTAGATACGCCGCCAATTGCTCAAACGTCCCGGTCCAGCCCTGCTTCATGCCGTCGTGGGCCGCGTCAAATGTTTTGCACTCCGCATCCGTCGCGTTCCAAGGCACCCAATGCACCGTCGCCGTCGTGCGTCCGTTTTCTTCGGCCAGCGTGAACGTCGAGAGCATCTCCAACGGCCACGTGGCGCTCATCGGATGACGCGTGATGCCGCCGTCTTCGTCTGAGAACGAATTGATCAGCACGATTTTTTCCGGCTCGATGATTTCGCGATAAACGAACTTGCCCCACATCTCGCTGCCATCCGCCGAAGCCATGCAATAATGGAAAGTGCCGCCCGGCCGAAAATCCATTTTCGCCGCCGGCACGGTGAAGCCCTTCGGTCCGAACCAGGCCATCAGCCGCCGCCGCTCCGACCAGGCTTTCCACATAAGCTCGCGCGGCGCGTCGAACGTGCGCGAGAGGATGAAGGGGCGCGGCCCGGAACTTTTTGTCGTCGATTCGCTTGTTGCAGTC
>DASXHY010000635.1:0-4277 GCA_036488095.1 Verrucomicrobiia bacterium
AAGTGCAAACCGATGTGACGGATTGGAGTACACATTTTTCCACTGAATTCGACGGCTTCAGGAAATGCTGGGAGCGCCGCTGGGAGGACGCATTCACGCCGGGAAACAAACATTTTTCCGGCAGCCTGCCGGTGCTTGCCACCGACAACGCGGCGCTAAAGCGGAATTATTACATGGGCATCCTTACGATACTGGAATTGGAGCGCACCCAGTTTCCGGTCTCTCCGCGCTCTTTCATCACCAGCGGCGAACGCGCGCCGGGCACGCAGTTTTATTGGGACGCTTCGATGCAAAGCACCGTCTGGGCATTGCTCGAACCCGCCGGCATGAAGGCCACTTTGCGCCGCTGGCTGGTGCAAAATCCGCGGAGTGGACAGGTCATTTTCCTCACCGAGACCAACGGCTTCGACGCAAAAGTTTATAACCGCATCACCGGCTATGCGTTCAATGCCTGCACGATTTTCAAAACGGCATTGGATTATCTCCGCGTCACCGGCGATACGGCTTTTCTCGATGAAAAATTGGAGGACGGCCAAACCGTGCTTCAGCGCATGGACGAAATGGCCACCGACTGGAAAACGCTTGTACATCCGGACAGTCCGCTCGCGGATTATGGAGAAAACCAGAACCTGCTGGAATGTGCGCCCGCCTACATCGGCCGCGTCGCCTCCTGCAACGCACAAAATATCTGGATGATGCGCCAGGATGCCGCTCTGCAAGAACTGAAAGGCAATGCCGCGCGCGCCCGCGAACTGCGTGGCGAGGCGGAAAAACTTCTGCCCGCCGTGCTCTCGCTCTACAAATCCGGCGACGGCGTTTGGTATGGCTTGCACCCCGATGGCCATCGCGTGGAACTGCGACATTGCGTTGACTATATTTATGCTGGCAACGCGCTGGCCAACGACCTTCCCATGGACGTGCGTCGTGAAATGACGGATTTCGTCGAACGCGAGCTGCTGACGCCCGACTGGATGCGCGCGATGAGCCTCAAAGACGCCGCAGCCGCCCTTTCTGATCGGCCCGATCACGGTCCGATGGGCGCTTACGATGGCTGGCCGGCGCTCACGGTGGGCACAATGTGGCGGCTCGGTTTTCCCAGCGACGCATTTGGTTTCTACTGCCGCACAGCCGAGGTTACCAGGGAAGGGCCGTTTGCGCAGGCGCGGGAATTTTACGGGCCGCACCGTGACCAAAATGAGGCTCCGGTGCGAATCGCCGAGCGCGAAGGCTGCATGAAGGAATGCATCAGCGGCGGGGCGTTTGCTGACGTGGTCGTCAACACGTTCTTTGGTTTCGCGCCATCGCTGGATGGAAAAAACCTCCTGGCCGACCCTCAGACGCCGCGTCCCTTCACCGGTAAGTTGGTAAACGTACACGTCCGCGGCCAAACGTTCGCCCTCAGCGCGGGAAGTTCAGGCGTTGATTGGCGCCGCAAAGAATAACGGCTGGAGTTCAAGCTTCGGCTTTCTCCTCGCAGAAGCCGATGTGAGGAGGCTCTAAATTCCAACTTCCCCTTGACGAAATCCATCAATTTGTTACATTTCAGTCATGACAGAAATTGCAGAAACAATGAAGAAGCTGTCGCCCGTCGAACAAAAGTTCATTCTGCACTGGGGAGAAATGGGCACCCGCTGGGGCATCAACCGCACCGTCGCCCAAATCCATGCCCTGCTCTATCTGTCCCCTCGCCCGCTTCACGCCGAAGAAATCGCTTCGACCCTCACCGTGGCCCGCTCGAACGTCAGCACCAGCCTGAAGGAATTGCAGGGTTGGGGCATCGTCAAGCGCGTGCATGTCCTGGGCGACCAGCGCGACCATTTTGAATCAATGAAAGACGTCTGGGAAATGTTCCGCGTGGTGCTCGACGAACGCAAAAAACGCGAAATCGATCCCACGCTCGCCGTCCTGCGCGAATGCATCGCCGAGGCGAAAAAAGACAAGGAAACCGACGAACATTCGCAATCGCGCCTGCGCGATCTGGCGGAATTTTTTGAAACAACGACCGCGTGGTACGCCCAAATCCGCCAGTGGCCCACAAATGCCCTGGCGAAATTCGTCAAACTCGGCGGCAAAATCCGGAAACTGGTCGGCGCGGGCGATTGAAATTCTTTTTATTTACGGAGCTATTTCTGTGAATACTGAAATTACAGATACAATGAACACTGTCGGGCGGAATTGGGTCTGCTACGACGCCGACTGCGCGCTGTGTGTTCGCTGGGCCGGACGGTTCCGGGAGTTGCTCGCGCGGCACGGATTCGAGTTGGTTCCGCTGCAATCGCCGGCCGCGCGCGCCGTCTTGCGCCTTCCGGAGAACGAACTCCTCACCGAGATGCGCGTCATCACGCCCAACGGCGCGGTTCTTGGCGGCGCCGACGCGCTGATTTATCTCAGCCACATTGTCTGCAAACCGTTGTTTGCGCTGACGCACATCCCCGGCGTGAAGCCGCTGTTGCGCGGCGCCTACCGATTTCTCGCGCGTCATCGCAATTGCAATGCCGGCAGTTGCCGCGCTCGCCGCATCAAAAAGTTTCGGGTGGGGAACCCGGCCGACTGGCTGCCGCTGCTTCTTCTTGTGCTCGCAGCGGCAGTCATCGGCAGACAATTCGCGCCCTGGCTTTATATGTGGACGCTCGCGTTCGCGCTGTTCCTCGGATGCAAATGGCTTTGTTTTCGAATCGCGGCGCCCATAAGCACCCGTGCCGGATTGGGAAGAAAAGTTGGATTTCTATTCGGCTGGATCGGAATGGATGCCGCGGCCTTTCTCGGTAAAGACAACCCACCCGAAAGGCCGCGAGCCGCGCAATGGATTTTTGCCGCCCTCAAAACTTTAACCGGCGCGCTCCTGATTTGGGCCGGTGCGCGAGCCGCCTTGACCATAAATCCAATCCTGACCGGATGGACGGGACTGGTGGGCTGCGTGCTATTACTGCATTTCGGGTTGTTTCGTTTGCTCGCGCTGGCATGGCGCGCCGCCGGAGTTCAGGCGACGCCGCTGATGCGGGCTCCCCTGCTCTCGCGTTCGCTCGGCGAATTCTGGGGCAGCCGCTGGAACACCGCGTTCAATGATCTCACCGCCAGGTTCCTGTTCCGCCCATTGCGCCGCGCGGCGGGCGTGCGCTCGGCAACCATGCTCGCGTTCCTGGTTTCGGGCCTGTTACATGACTTCGTAATCTCGATTCCCGCACGCGGCGGCTACGGATTGCCCACGCTATATTTCTTGCTGCAAGGCGCGGGCGTACTTTTCGAGCACACAAAATTTGCGCGGCGCTGCGGGCTGAATCGCGGAATTCGCGGCTGGCTGTTTACATTCCTTGTGACCGCCGCACCCGCGTTCTGGCTTTTTCATCCGCCGTTTATTCATCGCGTTATTTTGCCGATGCTTCACGACATCGGCGCAACCTGAAAGGACCGCTATGAAAACTCTGAATCTGACTCTCGCCCTTCAAATCGCCGGCCTGCTGCACCTGGGCCTGATGTGTGCCGGCGGAATGATGCCTGGCGTCGTCGGCATGCGCGCGCACCTCGTCGCACTGCCACCATTCATCCGGCAATTATTTTGGGTTTACTACTCCTTCATCGGACTTTGCCTGTTAAGTTTCGGCACCATCACGCTTGTGCTCGCGCCGACGTTGGCCGCCGGCGGCAATCTCTCGCGAGCGCTCTGCATTTTCCTCGCCGCGTTTTGGACGCTTCGGCTGGTGGCCGCGACATTCATTTTTGACATGCGCCCATACCTGACGAACACCTGGCGCCGCATTGGCTATCATGCGATCAACATCGTGTTCATCTATTTGCCGATTGTTTACGCCTGGGCAGCGTGGAAAGGCGGGCATCCATGAAAATCGCCATCACCGGAGGCACAGGATTCGTGGGCCGCAATATCGCGCGCGCGCTCGCGGCCGACGGACACAAGATAACGCTCGTCGCCCGGGGCCATGACCGCACCGATTTGTCCATTCAACAGCTTGCCGGAGCGCGCTATTGTCAAATCGGGCTCGACGATCCCGCCGAACTCGCCCGCGCATTCGCGGAATGCGATGCGGTCGCGCATTGCGCCGGAATAAATCGTGAGATCGACGGGCAAACTTATCAACGCGTTCACATTGATGGAACGCGCAACGTAGTTGAAGCCGCCCGACTGGCGAACGTGAAGAAGATTGTAATGATCAGCTTTCTTCGCGCGCGACCAAATTGCGGCTCCGGCTACCACGAATCGAAATTCGCGGCGGAAGAAATCGTGCGGGCGAGCGGATTGGATTATACGATTCTCAAATGCG
>DASXHY010000037.1:0-4166 GCA_036488095.1 Verrucomicrobiia bacterium
CACGGTCGTCCTGTTCGTTACAGCGAATGCCCTCGCGGCGCACCTGAAGCGCGCCCACGCATTGCCGATTCGCTCCACCCAGATTTCCGCAATTCACCATAAAGCTCCATATAACCCATGAAACACCTGAAGAATTTCAAACTGATCATCGCCCTCGCCCTCGTCCTCGTAGCCGTGGGTTGCAGTCTTATCGCGGCGTATTTCCTGAGAACGCCCTCGCACGAAATCACCCGCGCCGAGTTAACCCAATTAATCGAGCAAAAGCAGGTCGGCGACGGCCAGGCGATTCCGACGCCGTACAGCGGCATCTATCGTGTTGAAGGCAAGCGCCAGGTCAACGGCCACACAGAAAAATTTTATGTCACCACACACCTGGACGACACCGAAGTCAAGGCGCTCTTCGCCCAAAACGGCGTGAAGATTGAAATGCCCGGACAGGGAATACGCGGCCAATGGGTCAACATCGTTTCCATGTTGTTCATCGGCGGACTGGTCGTGATGCTCGTCGCTTATCAATCCAATATCGGCCGCGCTAAGAACGCCCGCGTCAAGGAACGTCCCACCATCCGCTTCAGCGACGTGGCCGGCATCGAAGAAGCCAAGGGCGAAGTGTCCGAAGTCGTGGACTTCCTCCGCCACCCGAAGAAGTATGAGCGTCTCGGCGGGACATTGCCCAAAGGCGTGCTGCTCATCGGCCCGCCCGGAACCGGCAAGACCATGCTCGCCAAGGCCATCGCCGGCGAGGCAAACGCGGCTTTTTTCAGCATTCACGGCAGCGATTTCACCGAAGTCTTCGTCGGCGTCGGCGCCAAACGCGTACGGCAGCTTTTCCGTCAGGCGCGCAAAAACACGCCAGCCATTATTTTCATCGATGAAATCGATTGCGTGGGCAAGAACCGCAAATTCGATTCACATGGCGAACACCAGCAAACCATCAACGCCCTGCTCGCCGCGATGGATGGCTTCCAAGGCAGCGAAGGCGTCGTGGTGATTGCCGCCACGAACCGCCCGGAAGACCTCGATGACGCCCTGACGCGCCCGGGTCGCTTTGATCGGAAAGTATTTGTCCCCTACCCCGACATGAAAGGTCGCCGTGCGATTTTGCGCGCGCACTCCCACGATAAACCGATCGAAGGGGAAAAGACTCTCGACCTGATTGCCCAAACGACGCCCGGCATGTCCGGGGCCGATCTCGCGAACTTGATTAACGAAGCCGCGATTCTGTCCGCGCAACAGGACGCGACCACCATTACGCTCTCGGATTTGGAATCCGCGCGCGACAAGGTGCGCTTCGGCAAGGAACGCAAATCCATGGTCTTGAAAAAGACCGAGCGCGAAATGGTCGCCTATCACGAAGCCGGCCACACCATCATCCATCTGGAAACCTCCACGCTGCCGCCGCTTTACAAAGTAAGCATCGTGCCGCGCGGCCAGGCATTGGGAGTCACCACTCTGCTGCCGGATGAAGACCAGAATCTTCAGAGCAAAAAGTTTTTGCTCGAAGAACTGCTCGTGCTCATGGGTGGGCGGGCGGCGGAAAAAACATTCTACGGTTCCACCACTAACGGCGCGGCCGGCGATCTCGATGTGGCGCGAAAAATTGCGCGCAAGATGATCCACGAGTGGGGCATGGGCGAGCGGCTTTATTACGAACCGGAACGGCAGGACGCCGAAGCGGAAATCAATCGCTTGTTGGAAAATGCCGACCAGGACGCTTACGCACACATCCAGGCGCAAAAGGAAAACACGGAAAAGTTGGCGCGGGCCTTGTTGGAACGCGAGACACTGACACGTGACGAAGTCCTGGAATTACTTGGGCTAGCACGGCCGGAACCTTCCATCATACTTTCCAGCGCTGAAACTACTTCCCCCTATTCCGCCGTATGGGAAAGGTCGGGCGGACTTAACGAATTTTAGGAACCAAGGGAAGCACTCGTGCCTCACAGCTTCTGAAAGCGAGTGCTTCCCGATTCAATTTTTGGCCGGCGCGCGGGCCGCATCCATGCCGTGGAAAGGTCCGCGTACCGCGCCAATTTGCTCGCTATAATTTCCTGCCGGCAAAAAGCCCCAGCAACAGCAGGACCACGAAAATAGCGACGAATAAGTAGAATAAAAACACTGCAATATTCGCCGCGGCGCCCGCCACCCCGGTAAATCCCAGCAGAGCCGCAATGATTGCAATGACGAAGAATATGGCTGCCCATCTTAACATATAGCCTCCCTGGTTAGAGTTGATGTTTTCATGGAGAAACATAGGCCCCGAAACCAGCGATTTCCTTGGGGTTATTTGCCCAATCCGGGACCTTCAACCCCGCACGTAACGGCCTTTCCCCGTGGAACATCGTCCTTGATTTTCCTTATTGAATGCCTAAAATCGGCCCTGAAAATCACCGGATGACATTCCGAGAGAATTTGAAATCCACCGACATCCTTCAAAGGTCCAAAGAGCATTATGAACAACGGCACTGATTCGGCCCCGGCCGTAACCCGCATGGCGAAACAAGTGTGGCGGGGCATCCCCTATGTCCAAAAGGAACTCCTCCGCTCCCTGTCCATGAAGACCGGACGGACGCTTGCCACGCCCCAGATGTATTATGTCATCTTTAGCGGCCGCTGCAACGTGGCCTGCACCTTCTGCACGATCTACAAGGAAGTTGAGCCGATGCTCTCTCCTGAGGTCATGCTGCGGATCGTGCGCGAAGCACGGGAACTTTCGGGCGCCGGCTTTAATATCTCCTTAAGCGGCGGTGAACCGCTGATTTACAAACCGCTGTATGATGCATTGGACCTGGCGCATAAATTAAAGGTCAATTTTGGTTTCACCACCAACGGTTACCTGTTGACCAAACAAAATGTCGCCCGCGCCCTGGCTTCCAATTTGTTTAACGTCAACGTTTCCATCGAGTCCGTGACTCCCGAGGTCAACGAATCCGTCCGGCCCAGAAAAAATGGCACGCAACAAACTCTCGACGGCATCGACAATCTGGTCATGGAAAAACGCCGCACCGGAGCGCGGGTGAGCATCATCGTCAAAACCACCATCATGGAGCAGAACTACCGGACCCTGCCCGAACTGGTGCGCTATTTTAGCAAGTATAAAGAGGTCCAGGTCAGCTTCCAGCCCTACTTCGGCCCGGTTCAAAGCGGATTCTGGATTCGGGACGTCGCTGCGTTTGAACGCGTCGTCGCTGAGTTAAAGGAACTTTTGCGCGCAGGTTGCGGACTCATGGCCGATGAAGCCACGCTCGACGGCTTTGTCGGATATTTTCAACACCCTCCAAAGGCCGACCAGGCCGAAATGGCCCGGCTAAATCTGGAAGGGAAAAAACGGGGCTGTGACATCGGCTATCGCTCCTTGTCCATTTATCCGAACGGAGGCGTTCAATTTTGCGACCTGCTACAGCGCGACATCGGAAACGTCAACACGCAAAACCTCAAGGATATTTATTACGGAGAAGTCGCCGCCAGGGTTCGCGGGGGAATTAACCACTGCAATATCGATTGCCAGAGAACCTGCCAGCGGGCCATTCCCATCAGCACAAAGGTGCGATCTTTCCTTCGCATGGGATAGCTTGGGGTTTTCTGCCCAAAGCGGGCTAAAATTCCTACAGAAGGAAACAAAGAAATAGCAGCCGCGTGTCTTGGTTTGGCTTTTGGTGGGACGAGCGTCCTCGCGAGCCGTTGGTCATTCATTACCAATGGATTCCCTTCGTTCTCTTCGTTCCCTTCTGTGAAATTGTCTTCACCTCTTCACATACCCATTCGCCCGAAACCACTCCACCGCATCCGCCAGCGCCTGTTTGGGCGGCGTCTGCGGCAGCCCCAATTCCCGAATCGCCTTCGCTGGATTAAAAAACATCATGTTCAACGCCATCCGCACTCCCGCCAGCGGCGCGCGCGGCGGACGCCTCGTGAATTTCGATTTCAATTCATCCGCCACCGCCGCCAGCCACGCCACACCGTAGGGAATCTGAAATTTCGGCCCGCGCACGCCCGTGATTTCCTCCAGCACCGCGAACGCCTCTTTCATCGTCAAATTCCCCTCCGCGTTGCCGAGAATGTAGCGCTCCCCCACACGCCCCTTTTCCGCCGCGAGAATGTGCCCCACCGCCACGTCCCGCACATGCACCCAATTCAACCCCGTGTCCAGGTAAGCCGGCATGTTG
>DASXHY010000044.1:0-2397 GCA_036488095.1 Verrucomicrobiia bacterium
ATTGACGTTTTGGACCACGTCATCCTCGGCCGCGGCACCCAAAACCGCCTCAAAGGATTATGTGTCCTTGCGAGAGCTCGGCTATTTTTACTAACTCCGCCGCCGCACGCCCGCAACTCGTCCTCAGCGGCCATTCTGCGATGTGCCATCTGCCATGTGCCACTTGTCCAGGGAGCTCGCAGAACCCTCCGCAATTACCATCGACAAATCTTCAATTCCCAATTTTCGATCAGTTTCCCCATGCCCCATTTGCCATATCTCCGGTCCTCTGCCATTCCCAAACCACCTTTCCCTGTCCGATTTCGGACCCGGCGGCTAACATGCAATGAGTGACCGATCAGACCGACAGCCTATTGCTGAAAGCCTACGTCGAACGCAGGCTTGAGGCCGCCTTCAGCGAACTGGTCCGCCGCCACGTGGACCTTGTCTATTCAGCCGCCATTCGGATGGTTCGTGATCCGCATCTTGCCGAAGACGTGACCCAAGGCGCATTCATCGCGCTGGCCAGGCAAGCCCCCGAATTGGTGGAGCGGGCGACCTTGGCCGGGTGGCTGCATCGCACCGCGCAAAACATCGCCGCCCAGACCGTCCGCACCATCGAACGCCGTCGGGTGCGCGAGCAGGAGGCTTTTGCCATGAGTGAACAGATTTCAACTTCACCGGATGCCTGGTGGGAGCAGATCGAACCGCACCTGGATGCCGCGCTGGGCGAATTGATTGATGCGGACCGCGATGCCGTGGTCCTGCGCTATTTTCATAAAAAATCCGCCGCCGAAATCGCCGCCATTCTCGGCGTAAGCGACGAGGCCGCGCAAAAACGTGTGAGCCGCGCGATGGAGAAACTGCGCGAAGTTTTCGCGAAAAGCAAAATTAGCATCGGCGTGGGCAGTTTGGGAATTTTGATTTCCGCGAACGCCGTGCAAGCTGCCCCGGCAGGACTGGCTGCCAAAATTTTAGCCGCAACTTCTGGACTGACCGTAACCGCTGGACTAACCGTGATTCATAAAATTCTGATCGCTGGATTTGCCGCTGTCGCAATTGGCGGTGGCATTTACTCGCTTCTTTTAAAAAGGGAAACCGCCGCGTTACAAGACGAACGCACATCGCTAAGCGAGCGAATTGCCCAAATCAGTCAGGAGCGCGACGACGCGAAAAATCAATTGGCGGCGGAACAACGGGAAAACGAGCAGCGACGAAACAATCAGGAGGAACTCTTGCGATTGCGCGGCGAAACCGGCGTCTTGCGGCGGCAACTAGGCGAAGCGACGAAAATGAATCGCGCTCTCCCCGCCGCCCTTGCGGCAATGAACACCAATTTGTCCATTCCGCAAATCCACATCAAAGCCAGATTTCTGACGATGCCGAAAGACGTGTCTGCCGGTTGGTATGACTCGACCAGCGCCAGTATTCTTACCAGCGAAAACTTCTCGGCTGCTTTAAAGCAATTAAGCGCACGCAGTGATGTCGAAACCCTGGCCGAGCCAAGCGTGGTGACGCTCTCCGGACGCCAAATTCAAGTGCGGGCAACACAGACTATTTCTCTTGTGACCAACTATTGCGTTCAGGAAACAAACGGCTCTTCCAGCATCGTTCCTCAAACCGGTGCTCTCGAGTGTGGCCCGACTCTCGAGGCGGTGCCCACCGTCTCGTCCGACGGTTATACTATCAAATTGCCCGTCATCGCTTCGATGGTTGAATTCCTGGGTTACGCACCTTCGACAAACACGACGCCAGCTTACAATTCCGCGGGTCAGGAATTTGCCCTGCCGACGGTCTCCCCTCAAGTTCGCACGCAGCAAACAACGAATTCAGTGGATCTGCTGGACGGCCAAACGCTGGTTTTTCGATTGAACGATAATCAAATGCCGTCGGTTGCGCTTACAGAACTCGATGCCGGCAAATCAAACTCGCTGAACCGGAACACGCTCGTATTCGTCACCGCATCGCTCATTGACCCTGCAGGTAATCGGGTGCACGACGACGCCGGCAGTTATACGAATATTCCGCCGCAAACAATCAGCCAGTAAACGATGATGCGACAGTTCTCCCGATGGTCCGATGTCTCCGGCTCCGCAAACTCGGCCTGCATTCAGCCGAGCAACAATTGAAAGCCCAGAGCTCGCGAAACCGTCCGCAATTACCATTGACAAATCTTCAATTCCCAATCTTCGATCAATTTCGCCATGTGCCATGTGCCATTTTCTCCGCACCCGCGCACGACCCCCTGGCTCGCCGTAGCGCCCCCGGCCCGGTTTCGCTCTTACAGCTTTTACGCCGCCGGCGGATTGTGCCCCGCCTCCGGCGCCACTTGCTTCAGGTTGGGGCGAATCGAGGCCCGCTTGTTGCCGGTGGCCCAATGGATGCCGCCAATCAGGACGCTTTTGAACACCGGGTTGG
>DASXHY010000045.1:0-4155 GCA_036488095.1 Verrucomicrobiia bacterium
ACTGCCTTGCGCCGATACTCCCGACTATGATGTCGCCGTCTCTTTATCTCTCTCATAACAGCTTCTTCCAACGCTACTCCATGTGTCCGTACCTTCGGGGCAAGCCCACCCCCCTTGATCGGTCGGATTCAGTCGGATTCACCCGGATTTAGTCGGATTTAGCCGGATAATTGTAAACCTCGGCTTGATTTCCCCCCCGTCGGAGAAAACCGGAGAAAACCGGCGGTGAGCGGTCTTTTTTTTGGTTTTGGTTTCACAGGTGTTCATTTGAGTTTTTGATTTAACGTTACCAGGTGCGGGCGACGCGGAAAAACTTACGGTAAGGTTTTCTTTCGATTGCGGTTTTCGGGTTTGGGCGCGCATTTTGGCGCAAAAGATGTTGATGTTCAACGTGTTCTGAATTGCGAAACGGTTTCGTAATTCGGTCAGGTTTCGGCGGGGAAACTGTTGAAACAGTTTTGGGAGATTCGCGCGGCGCTGAACACCCCGCTGAAGCAGGGTGTTAATGAGATTGATCGAATGCCCTTATTAATTCCATCCGTTGGGGTTGAATGGAATTTTACGACTTACTTTATTTCAAA
This sequence comes from Verrucomicrobiia bacterium, assembly GCA_036488095.1. GTDB lineage: Bacteria > Verrucomicrobiota > Verrucomicrobiia > Limisphaerales > DASXHY01 > DASXHY01. Next base: position 582 of record DASXHY010000045.1, read on the forward strand.
CAGAGCGGTTCGCTAGATGATTTTTCTGTATTGGAGCAACTCACGCTCAATGCTCTCAGGCAAACTCACATGAATTTCCCCGGCAACATCTCTGATCTCCAGCCGATAGCGATGCCAAAAAAGCCATCGCTTCTTTTCGATGCGCTTAACGCTCTCCCACGGGACAAGGAACGGCGGATGAAACGCTCGAAACAAGAACACCGCGTAAAAATAGACTCCCGCGTCAGTAAACACGATTTGAACAACATTTTTATAGCGAGCTAGAAACGAGCCGAACTGAGTGAATGGAGAACTGTATGCACGCCCCGTCGGCCGGGTTGGGGCCGAGTAGCGGACTGCGAACGCATTCCAACCCATGCGCGAAATCTTAAACCCCACGAATACCCACATCCCGACAAAGAAAAACGGAAAGAGAAAGGGAAACCAAAAATCCATTGCGTTTGATTGGGACGATGACATACGCACATAGCCGACAGCCAGAGTTCAATCCGCATAGCCATCCGGATGCTTCTTGTGCCAGGCCCAGGCGGTGGAGACGATGTCTTCCAATTTGGGGAATTTCGGCTTCCAACCCAATTCGTTGATCGCTTTGGCGGCGGAGGCGACCAATTTCGGCGGGTCGCCGGGGCGGCGGGGCTTTTCTATCGCGGGGATTTTTTTGCCGGTGACTTTTTCGCACATTTCAATGACCTGGCGAACCGAGTAACCATCGCCGTTGCCCAAATTGTAGAAACCGGTTTTGCCGGGTTGCAATCCCAGCATGTGCGCCTGGGCCAAATCCTTGATGTGAATGTAATCGCGGATGCAGGTGCCGTCCGGGGTCGGGTAATCCGTGCCGAAAATTTCGCAGTTCTGTTTTTTGCCAAGCGCGACAAACAGAATGTTCGGAATCAGGTGGGTCTCAATGCGATGATGTTCGCCGAATTTCTCGCTCGCGCCAGCGGCGTTGAAATAACGGAAGGCGATGAATTCCAATTTGTAAATCTGCTGGTACCAAATCAGCACTTTCTCGAACATCAACTTCGCTTCGCCGTAGGGATTGATGGGGCGCTGCGGCAAATCCTCGGTCATGGGCACGCGATCGGGCGGGCCGTAGGTGGCGCAGGTGGAGCTGAACACAAATTTCTTCACGCCGCATTCGACGGCGGCATCGGCCAGCTTGAGCGCGTTGACGAGGTTGTTATGAAAATATTTTTTCGGGTTGGTCATCGATTCGCCGACGAGCGCGCTGGCGGCGAAGTGCATGATGGCATCGGGCTTGGTGGATTTGACCGCGTTGAGGATGTCGCCTTCCTGTTCCGGTTTGGCCAAAATGAATTTCGCGCGCGGGTCCACCGCCGAGCGATGGCCTTCGGTCAGGTTGTCATAAACCGTGACCGCATGCCCCGCGTTGAGCAGTTCTTCGGTGCAAACCGAGCCGATGTATCCCGCGCCGCCAGTGACAAAGACGTTCATGGGGCGTGAACTTAGACTGGTGGGGCGGTTCGCTCAATCGGAAATGTCGGAGGTTAAATTGTTAAATGGGTTAAATTGGTTAAATAGGAGCAAACGCTCGAATCTCCCCACTCATTTAACCAGGCACACATTTAACTTATTTAACTCAATTGATTTCACGCATGCGAATACACGACGCCTGTTGGTTCTCATCAAAGTTTTCCAATGCGGGAACGATGCGGGCGCAGTCGGGGATGGCGTAGGGGCAGCGCGGATGGAATGGGCAGCCGCCGGGAGGGTTCATCGGCGAGGGCGGGTCGCCGGCGAGGATGATGCGCTCGCGCTTTTTCTCACGAACGGGATCGGGAATCGGCACGGCGCTGACGAGCGCTTTGGAATAGGGGTGCAACGGGCGCTCGAAAACTTTTGCGGCCGGGCCAAGCTCCACAATTTTCCCGAGATACATCACGGCGATGCGGTCGGAAATGTGTTTCACGACCGAGAGATCGTGCGAAATGAAAATGAGGGTCAACTGCATCTCGCGCGAGAGTTGCGCGAGGAGATTGATGATCTGGGCCTGAATCGAAACATCGAGGGCGGAGACGGGTTCGTCCGCAACAATCAATTTGGGCTGGACCGCGAGCGCGCGGGCGATGGCGATGCGCTGGCGCTGGCCGCCGGAAAATTCGTGCGGATATTTTTTCAGGAACCGCGGCGAGAGGCCGACTTTTTCCATCAACTCGGTGACACGCTGGGGCACTTCGCCTCGAGGGATTTTTGTATGCGCCTGGATGGCTTCGGCCAGCGTGTCGAAAACGGTCATGCGCGGATTCAGCGAGGCGTAGGGGTCCTGAAAAATCATCTGGAAATCGGCGCGCGCGTGGCGCAACTCGGAGCCGTGGAGTTGCGTCAGGGTTTTTCCGGCGAGCACCACGATGCCGTCGGTGGGCGGGATCAATTGCAGGATGGTCCGGCCAAGGGTGGATTTGCCGCAGCCGGATTCGCCAACCAACCCCAGAATTTCGCCCCGCCCCAAAGTCAGCGTGACGCCGTCCACGGCCTTGACCGTGCCGATCTCGCGGCGGAAAACAATCCCGCGTTCCACAGGGAAGTGGGCTTTCAGGTCTTTAATTTCGAGGAAGGGGTCGAGCATATTTTTCAACCACGAATGAACACCAATGAACACGAATTAAAAACGGAACCGATAGGGCGTCTCGCCATGGCGGGATGCGCGCCGCATCTTGCCAACCGCCGCTTTCTGGTTTGCCAAGACGGCGCGCACGGAGTGACGCGCCCTACCTCAGTTACGCAATTCGTGTTCATTGGTGTCCATTCGTTTAAAGTTTAATTTCACCCTTCTGCACGCGCAAACAGGCGGTGGCGTGGTTGGGCGCGATCTCCTTTAATTCCATGGGGTGCTGGCATTGCTCTTGGACGAATTCGCAACGCGGCGCGAACGGGCAGCCTTCGATTTTGCGCGACAAATCGGGCGGCATCCCGGGGATCGTGTAAAGCGCCGCGCCTTTGGGTTGCAACGCGGGAATCGATTTTTGCAACGCGCGCGTGTAGGGATGCGCGGTGTTCTGAAACAATTCCTCGGTGGCGGCGCGCTCTACAATGCGGCCGGCGTACATCACCTGCACGCGTCGGCAAAAACCGGCTACGACTCCCAGGTCGTGCGTGATCCAAATCACGGCCATGCCCAGTTCGCGCTGCATTTTTTTGACGAGATCAAGGATTTGCGCCTGCACCGTGACATCGAGCGCGGTGGTCGGTTCATCGGCGATGAGCAACTCGGGTTTGGTGATGAGCGCCATGGCGATCATCACGCGCTGCCGCATGCCGCCGGAAAATTCGTGCGGATAACTGCGGATGCGTTTGGCGGCGTCCGGCACGCCCACTTCTTCGAGCGCGGCGATGCCGCGTTTCATCGCGTCGGCGCGGCTGATGTTTTCGTGGATTAACAGCGGCTCGATCAATTGATCGCAGATGCGCATGTACGGATTCAGCGAGGTCATCGGGTCCTGAAAAATCATCGAGATGCGTTTGCCGCGGATTTTGCTCAATTGCCCGGGCGAGGCTTTGAGCAAATCGATGCCGTCGAAGGCGGCGGTGCCACTTTCGATTTTTCCCGGCGGCT
>DASXHY010000231.1:0-1788 GCA_036488095.1 Verrucomicrobiia bacterium
GCAGACAGTGCGGGTCCTGGAGCAAGGTGTTGACGGATGGATCGGTCAATTGGCTCCATTTGCCGTTTTGAAATTGAAAGGTGCCGGTGCCGACAATGCCCATCCACATTGTTCCGCGCGCGTCTTTGGCCAATGCTACAATGGATTTTCCGCGGAACGTCGCATTGCTGTCCAGCGCCACAGCCCGGCCCTCTTTCCATTGGGCCAATCCGTTTTGGGTGCCAATCCACAAGCGGCCCTCTCGATCTTCCGCCAAAGCGGTAATCGAATCGGAGGGAAGTCCGTCGCGGACGGTGAAATTAAAAAATTGTCCGTTGCGATAACACGTGAGGCCGTTGCTGACGGTGCCAATCCACAGCGCGCCTTCACTGTCACCAAGCAAGGCGCAAACAGGGCCGGACGTCAGACCAGGCATGGCGTTGAAAGAAGTGAAACGCACGCCGTCAAACCGGCTGAGTCCGTCATCGCTCCCGAGCCAGAGATAACCATCCTCGGTTTGGGCGAGCGCGCGAAGGGAATTGTGCGGCATACCTTGTTCCCGCTGCCATGAGCGGAAACTCAACGGCGCATTGCCCATGCTACCGCCAGGCATCGCCACGCCAGGTTTGGCGCTGCTGGTGTCCACGAAATCGCTGAAGGAAGTGGCGATGGCCATGTCGCTGAACAACCAGCCTCCCCCGCCGCCGCCGTGCCGCAGGCGGACTTCATCGAAGGATGCGTCGGCATTGAAGCGCGTGGTCAATGTGTCGGCTTGATAAACCTCGTTCGCGCCGGGGCCGAGGTCGGGGTCCATCCAGACCGTCACCAAATCGTCTCCACCGGCGATGTATTGGACCTTGAAAACAATTGTTCTTTCCACGCCGCGACGGGGAAATTCATAGCCGGACGCATTGCCGCCCACGGCCGGCTCCGGTTTGCTCGAGCGCAAATCGATATAACTTCCCTTGGACGCGTCACTCGCGTCATCGCGAGCGAGAAAAGCGCTGTAAGCCCAGGCTTTGAAAGCGTTGCCGATGCCGACTCGCTCCGCATCGGCTTCGTACAATTCGAAGGCGGCGAAATATTCCTCGGTGGTGATGTCGGAGAGCGGGTTCAGGTGAAATTTGAAATAGAGCGTGTCATTGGCGGTGTCGTCACGTTTCACGGCGCCTCCGAGGACATCTACGCCAACGCCGGTATCGCGGGCCAGAGTGGATCCGGAATCGCTCCACAAAATGACCGCCGAGGCTGGAGAGATTGAAGATAGCAGCAGCCAGAAAATCAAAGCGGATCGGGCCAGTAGTCTGTTGAAAAATCCTTTTGTTTGTAGGAGACGAGGTGAGGGCATGTTGCCCGAAGCAGCTTTGGGCGCGAAGGAGCGTTCGTCCCTCGTTCTCGTTCTCTTCCTCGTCCTCGATTTGTTGGGAAATTCGATTACGAGGAAGAGAACGAGGACGAGGAGGATGCCGGGTTTTTCGCTTTTTGAATTCGGGTAACACGCCCGTGACGAGGCTCTAATTAGGTATTTCCAAGCGGACGAGATCAGAGACTCGTCACCTCGTCTCCTACTTTTGGAACCGGCTGGCATGAGTCCGCGCGGCAAATTCTTTCCCGTCGGCGGAGCCAATAAGCCAGCCGAACGGGGAGCAACTCGGTGCGGAAACATGTTTCGCTAAGCTGACGGTATTATGTGCGCGCGCCCCGGCGAAACAAGCCGCGAATATCACGGGGGCGACGCCTGCACTTTAAAAAAAGCCGGGCCGCCATTGGACAATACCGGCGTGCTGAACACCATCTGAGTGGTGCTGG
>DASXHY010000269.1:0-3663 GCA_036488095.1 Verrucomicrobiia bacterium
ACCCGTGGTTCGCGTGGTTGCAGCCGTTGTCGCAATTGATCGTGTCGGTGGATGAAGCTCTCGACGCCAAGGAACCGCTGACCGACAAAACGGTGGAGGCCACGGTGAAGGAGGCGAACCTTTTGCTTTCGCCTTCGGAAATCGGCGAAGGATTTGCGCATCATTATTTTGATGCGCTGCAGCGCGACCCGGACGTGGTGATCGCGCACGCGGATGCCATGAAGATTTTGGGCCGGCAGAAGGCGTGACGGCTTTTCGAGTCTCGCGGAAATAATTTGGCGAATGGTTCCGCAAAAAAGCGCCAGAGGGCTGGCGCAGTCCAAAACCTGCCGGAATGTCTAACGCTCTTTCGGTCGCGATAGCGTCTTGGACTGCAGTCTGCGCCTGGCCGGCGGGACGCCGGCGCTCCGCTACGCGCCCACTTGCTTCTTGATCGCTTCCAGAATTTTCGCGCTCCATTTTTCCAAAGCGGCCGGGTCGCGGCCTTCGAGGAGCAATCGGACTTTTGGTTCGGTGCCGGAATAGCGCAAGAGCAGGCGTCCGCCCTGGGCTTTCAATTCCGTTTCGGCTTCGGTCACGAGTTTTGCGACGCCGTCGAGTTCTTCGAACGGTTTCTTTTCGCGCACGCGGATGTTGGTGACGAGTTGCGGGAAACGGGTCCAGCATTTTGCCAATCTTGAGAGCGCCATGTCGCGCGATTTCATGATGCGCAGCATTTGCAGCGCGGCCACCAGGCCGTCACCGGTGGTGCCGAAGTCGCGGAAAATCATGTGCCCGCTCTGCTCGCCGCCGAGATTGAAGCCGTTGCGCAGCATTTCATCGATGACGTTTTTGTCGCCGACGGCGGTGCGGATGATTTTGCCGCCGGCTTTGCCGATGGCGTCTTCCAGGCCGGCGTTGCTCATCACGGTGCTGACCACGGTTTTTTCGCCGAGCGTTCCTTGCGCGAGCATTTCCAAACCGGCAATCGCCATGATGTCGTCGCCATCGATCAAAGCGCCGGTTTCGTCGCAGAGCAGCACGCGGTCGGCGTCGCCATCGTGCGCGATGCCGAGGCAAGCCTGGTGTTCGCGAACTTTCCGGCACATCTGCTCGGGATGCATGGAGCCGCAATCCTTGTTGATGTTCATGCCGTCGGGTTGATTGCCGTAAACCACGACATCGGCGCCGAGTTCGCGGAGGACGCAGGGCGTGGATTTGTAAGCGGCGCCGTGCGCGCAATCCACGACCACGCGCATGCCTTCCAGATTCATGCCGCGAGGGAACGAGGATTTCGCGTATTCAATATAGCGGCCGAGGGCGTCATCGATACGGACGGCTTTGCCGATGGCTTCGGCGGTGGGGCGGATGGTTTCGATTTCGCCGCTGAAAACGAGATTTTCAATCTGGTCTTCAATTTTATCGTCGAGCTTGTAACCGTCCGCGCGAAAAAATTTAATGCCGTTGTCGGCGTAAGGATTGTGCGAGGCGGTGATGACGATGCCGGCGTCGGCGCGGAGGCTGCGGGTGACGTAGGCGACGCCGGGCGTGGGGAGCGGGCCGATGAAAAGCACGTCAACACCCATCGAAAGGATGCCGGAGGAAATGGCGTTTTCGAGCATGTAACCGGAAAGGCGGGTGTCTTTGCCGAGAACGATCTTATGGCGGCCGCGGCCGCGGGCCTGCGACGAGATATTTTTGAAAACGTGACCGGCGGCGCGGCCGAGCCGGAGCGCGGTTTCGGCGGTGACGGGTTCAATATTCGCAACACCACGGACACCATCCGTGCCGAAGATTTTTTTGGGGGAATTCATTTCAGTTTTTCGGGGCAACGCGCACTTCCACTTCGTCCGGTGTGAGATGCGTGTAGGCGACTCCGGGCGGCAAAATCATTTCGACGGGACGGCGGAGGCCATCGGCCATTTCGACGCCGGCCAGATCCACGTGCGCGCGAACGTCCTCGGCCCGCAGGCTTTTGAGCAATTTCGGGTCGCCGCGCAGGGTGACCTCGATTTGGTTGGGTTCCACGGTGATGGCGCGGGCATCCGCCGGAGGCACGCGCACGGGCACGGTCAATACGGTTTCATCCGCCGTGCGTCCGATAATCGCGGACCAGGGCGAAACTTCCTTGTCGATGCTGAAATGCACGGTGAGCCAGATCAAGATGCCCAGGGCGAGCGAAAATAATTTCAGCCAGAAATCCTTAACCACCAGATTGCGCACAAAGATAATCATTTGGCAGGTTCGGTGGAGGTGGCCTGGGTGGTTTGGGTTTTGGTAACTGGCACGGGCGTGTTGCTGACACGAATTTTTGCGACAGTTCGAAACCAGCCGAGCCAATTGCGCTTGGCGTGGCTTACGAGCACGGAAGTCAGGAAGGCCCGCAGCGCCTCGAGAGTGACGCTGCGCACAAACTGGCCTTTGTAGGCGTAGGAAATCGCGCCGGTTTCCTCGGACACGGCGACCACGATGGCATCGGTCTCCTCGCTCAAGCCGATGGCCGCGCGATGGCGTGTGCCGAGTGATTTATTCAAATCCTGGCGTTGCGTGAGAGGAAAGATGCAGGCTGCGTAGGCGATGCGGTCGCCTTTGATGATGACGCCGCCGTCGTGAATGGCGTTGTTCGGGAAAAAAATGGTTTCCAGCATTTCCGGCGTCGCTTCGCAATCCACGTGAATGCCCGACTCGACGGCTTCCTGGAGTTGGATGGATTGTTCGATGGCGATGAGCGCGCCGATTTTTACGTCGGCGAGGCGTTCGCAGGTTTGGATGATGACCTCGATATTTTCGCGCTGCTCGCCGGCGGTGGCGAAGAGGGGAAGGTTGCCGAGCTCGGCCAACATGCGGCGGAGTTCCGGTTGAAAGATCACGACCACGGCGACGGCGAGAAAGGCGGAGAAGGCGCCCAAAATCCATTGCAACACTTCGAGGTGCAGGAGGCGTGTGAAAATGAGGGATGTCAAGAAAACGACCAGGAAGCCGGTCACAACCGGTGCGCCGCGCGTGCCGCGGACGAAGCGGAAGACGTAGTAAATCCCGACCGTGAGGATCAGAATTTCCAGCGCGGGCCGCCAGGCGGTTCTAAGATGTTCAACGATGTTTTCCACGTCACTTCGTGTGCGCCAGAATTGCTTCGGTCATGCGAACGGCTTGCAAAGTCTCCGCAACATCATGCGTGCGAACCATTTGCACTCCCGCCTCCACCGCGAGAGAGGCGCACGCGAGCGCCGCCGGCAATCGCCCGGGCGTTTCCGCTCCCAATAACTTTCCCATGAAGGATTTCCGCGAAACGCCCAGCAATAATGGCCGCTCTAACTTTGTAAAACTTCGCAGCGATCCAAGCAACAGCAAATTATGTTCCAGTGTTTTCCCAAAACCGATTCCCACATCCACTATAACTTGCTCCCGTGCGATTCCGCAATCGCCCAATCGCTGGATTTTGCGCGAAAAAAATTCGTGGACCTCGCGCACCACATCGGCATAAACGGGATTCACGTGCATCGTTTGGGGCGTTCCCAGCATGTGCATGAGGACATAACCGGCGCCGGTTTCGGCGACCACGCGCGACATGGCGTCGTCCTCGCGATTGGCGGCGACGTCGTTGACGATGCTGGCGCCGGCGGCGATGGCGGCGCGGGCGACGGCGGGTTTCATGGTGTCGATCGAGATGGGAATTTTGACGCG
>DASXHY010000284.1:0-3440 GCA_036488095.1 Verrucomicrobiia bacterium
TTCGCCCGCTTCGTTTTTCGTTGTATTCATAAGGGCAGCGTACCCAATGCCCTTGGACATCCTCAGTCCTATGCGTTTGCTAAGTATACAAGCCCGCGCGGCTTTTTTTGGTTCGTCGCACCAATACGTCGGAGTTCAGCCTTTAGGCTGTTCCGGGCCGCCGACATGCTAAAGCATGAACTCCAACGGATCGCGTCGGGAATTTTTGGATTTTAACGCCGCAGAAATTTCGCCACCGCTTCCGTGCGCGTGCGGACTTGAAGCTTTTCGTAAATCCGGCGGATGTAGGTGTGCACGGTTTCGTAACTGATGCTCAATTTCTCGGCGATTTCCTTGTAAAGAAATCCCTGCGCGAGGCAATCAAGCACCTCCTGCTCGCGCGGCGACAGCGCCTCTGTCGCCGATGCCGCAGGCACGGCGCGCTGGAAGGATTGCACCACCTTCCGCGCGATGTGCGTCGTCATCGGCGAACCGCCGCGATGCACCTCGCGGATGGCATCGAGCAACTCATCGCGCGGCGTCCGCTTGAGCATGTAACCGGACGCGCCGGCAGCGAGCGCGTTGAAAATATTTTCCGTGTCCTCGTAGACCGTCAGCATCATCACCTGGACGGTCGGGAGGGATTGTTTTAATTGGCGGACGCACTCGACGCCGTTCATGCCAGGCAGGTTGATGTCCATCAACACCACTTCGGGTTTGGCCTGCGGCAGCGCTTTCAAGGCGTCCTCGGCGTTCGGATAGTGGCTGATGCAGCAGAAACCCTCCGCACGATTCAGCACGCGGGCGAGTGTCTCGCGAAATTTATCGCTGTCTTCGACGATGGAAATTTTAATGGGCATTAGAGCATTTTCAGAAAAACTGTAACCACACGAAAGAAGAAAACAAAGAGAGCGGTCTTTTTGGGTTTTGGCTTCGTTTTAGCTCAGTCACAGGGTTTCTTTGAACCTGCTCCTTCGCCAAAGCCTCGCCAAAACCCAAAAATCCTCGCTCCGTGTGGCTACAGTTTTTCTTCAAATGCTCTAGTTCCGCAAATTCTCATTGGGGCGGTCAGCCGGACAATTGTCCCCTGCCCCGCCGCCGGGCCTATCGAAAAAGTTCCTCCGACATCTTCCATTCGTTTTCGCATGTTGCGCAATCCATTTCTGCCGGATTTTTGTTCGGCGCCCGCCGGGCCGCGGCCGTTGTCCTCAATTTCGAGCGTGAAACGCTCTTGCTCGAGCTTTAAGCGGACGTGAGCCTCGCTGGCCTGCGCGTGCTTGACGACGTTGTTCACTGATTCCTTGAACGCGAGGAAGACATTGTGCCGGCAGTCGGGCGGCAAATTGACTTCCGGCAACTGGTTCGGGATATCCACGCGATAACGCAAGCCCGCCAGCCCGAAATATTCCTGGGCATATTTGCCGGAATAATTGACGAGGCCCTCCAGCGTGTCGTTGGAGGGATTGATGGCCCATACGATTTCATCGAGCGCTTTGGTGGTTTCGCGGGAGGTTTGGGAAATCTGCCGCGCGTGGTCTTCCACTTCCGAGGGGATTTCCTTATCGCTCTCCGCCAATTCCGCGAGCAACGCGACCTGGGTGAGATTCGCGCCCAGTTGATCGTGAAGATCGCGGGCGATGCGAGCGCGTTCGTGTTCCAACGCCTCCTGCTGTCGCAGCAGCACCAACTGGCGCTGCAATCTTTGCGTGGAAAAATAATAAACAATTCCGGCGATGACCGCGAGAATGCCCAGTGCGACCAGTCCTTGAAACCAACGTTTCTGCCAAAGCGCCGGCTGCACGACGACCGTCAACGCGGTGGGATGGGAATTCCAAATACCGTCTTCGTTGCAGGCAGTGACCTGGAATTGATAGGTGCCCGGCGTCAACCTGGGATAATTCGCCACGCGATTGCCGCTCTCGTCATCGCTCCAGGCGGTTCCAGGTTGTTCGCTCAATCGATATTTAAACCGGGAACGATCCGCCGCCGCCAGATTCAGGCTGGCGTAATGAATTTCCAGATGTCCTTTGCCAGGAGGAACAATAATCTCGAATGGCTGGCCGCCAAAATTATTGGTGTCCTGCGGCTGACCCTCCACGGATACCGATTCAATCACTACACGCGGCTCGAGCGGATTCTTTTTGAGCGTGGAAGGATTCACGGAGACCAAACCTCGCGTTGTGGGAAACCAAAGCGTGCCGTCGTCCGTCGCGCAGGCGGCGGGTTGCGAGCCTTCGGTGCATTCACGCGTGGGAAGCCCGTCCTCCTCCACATACACGCGGCACGCGATGGAAGATGCGGCGCCGTTCGCGAAATCATCCAGCGATTTTTTAGCCGCGCGCATCAGACCGGTGTTTGAGCCGAGCCAGAGATTCGTTTCATTGTCTTCCAACAGGTAACCAATGCTGTTGCCGGCCAGTCCTTCGCCGGTCGTGTAATGCGTCCATTTGCCTTTGGCAAAACGCGCCAGGCCGCTGCCGCGCGTGCCAATCCACAGCACGCCGTCGGCATCCGCGAGCAACGACGAAATGTCCTCGCTCGGCAGTTCGTCCTTCTTGTGATAGACCGTCATTTGTCCCTCACGCACGCGGACCAACCCGCCGCCCGTCCCGATCCAAATATTTCCTTCGGCATCCTCGGCGATGGCCCGCACATCCGCGCTCGGCAAACCGTCAGCGACGGAAATCACCGTCGCATTTTGAGCGGTGCAAACAAAAAGCCCGTCTTGTGTGCCTATCCAAAGCCGCCCGGCGCGGTCCTGGTAGATCGCGGAGACATCCGCCTGCAGGTTGATTTCCGGCGCGGGCACGAATTTATTGTTTTGAAATTCAAAAAGCCGGGGGCCTGTGCTGCCGGAAATGCCGGCGAAGACGCGCCCGTCCTTGTCGACGAAGACAGCCTTCACAGATGCGCTCGCGGCGTGATTCGACTCCGCTACGGGCGCGAAGCGTTCGCTTGAGCCCTTGCTCCAGTGGTCGATCCGGTTTTCATTATAGGCAATCCACAACCCGCCGCGTTTGTCGGCAACCACCGATTGCACCACCGAATTCGTGGACGCCGGCAGGCCCGTAAAATCTTTGCGCTTCACGCGATCGAGACCCCCGCCGTCGGTGCCCACCCACAGGCTGTTTTCATCGCCCACCACCATCGACTGCACATAATTCAAGGACAGTTCGCGCGATAAATGAGTTGCGGCTCCTTTGGCGTTGAACCAATAAATCCCGGCTCCGTAAGTCCCGACGATTAAATCGCCATTCGCATCCTCGCAAGCCGTCGTTACCGGCACGTCGTTCCAGGGATCGGCTGCCCAATCCGAAAGGAGCTGAGAGTTCCGCCATTTTTGAATGTGCCCATCCGCAATCAACCAGAAGCCGCTCTTTTTGCTGGCGAGCAGAAAATCGAGCCGATGTTTCACAGAAACCGTCTGGCCAACAACCGACGCGTGGGCGCCGGCGGAGGAT